>DASWTW010000554.1:0-14998 GCA_036401895.1 Herpetosiphonaceae bacterium
GGCGGCATGGGCACCACGGTTGGGCGCGTGCGGCCCTGCACCCTCCTCGATCTGCGCTTCGTGGTGCTCTCGCATAACACGATTCGCGGCGCGGCGGGCGGCGCGATCCTCAACGCCGAGCTGCTGGTGGCGGAAGGCGTCGTAGGTTAGAACCCAGAACCTAGAACCAAGAACCTAACGGAGCAAACAAAGAACAAAGAGCAAAGAACAAGAGAACAAAGAACAAGGGAACAAAGAAGAACCAAACGAAGCAAACCGTAGAACAAAGAACAGAGAACAAAGAACAAAAAGGAAGTACCGCTATTCCCCCTCGCCTGTGCCGAAGGCGACGGGAGAGGGGGTTAGGGGGTGAGGGCCTGCCTACGCAGGGCTTAGTGTAGATTCAGGCCGCAGCGATTGCAGAAGTTCGCTCCCGGTGGATTGGTGTGTCCGCAGTTGGGGCAGGATGGCGCCGCATCTAAACGCGTGCCACAGGCCGAGCACTGCTCCGCGCCCTGCGGATTCGCCACGCCGCACGCGGGACAGGCCACCGTCGGCAGTCGCTGCGTCTTACCCGTCGCCGCGCCGAAGCTCGACGTGTAGCGCTCGATCGATTGCCAGACGCGGCTGGGCAGACTATCCGGCACATCGTCGCCGCCGAAAAGTCCGCCTAGCGGAAAAGCGAAGAAGAACGGCAGCAGGCCGATCAGACCGCCGGCGAAGATCTGAATATCATTTTCTTTGTACCATTTCTGCTGGCCCATCGTCACCTGCACGCCATCGCCGATCGGCTCGATGCTCAGCGTCAGCGCCTGGCGCGGCTCGTCGCTGAACCAGCCCGCCTCGCGCTGCCCGATCTGCACCACTACGTGATCTTCCGCGCCCAGCGCCTGCGCGATCGTCGCATCGCGATCCCACTCGTCCAGCAGCGCCTGCGCCAATCCCTCGGGCTGAATCGAGCCGTGATATACTCGCTGCTCCATGTTATCTCCTCACTCTATTGGCAAGCTGTCTATCGTTTGCGGATTGGCTGGCGTAGCAAACCACGTGCCGAAGCGGATGGCGCGCAGATTGCATAGAACTCAGGTCTTGACATACAAGCGGGCTCGTAGTATTTTTAAGCATACCTAAAAAAGGAATTGGGAATGCCGCCCGAGAAGTTTAGCAAAAACGTACAGGACTACGTCAAAACAATCTATGCTCTGCAAAACCGGCAGCGTCCGGTCTCCAATAGCGCGCTCAAAGCTCAGCTCAACATTTCCGCGCCAGCGGTCAGCGAAATGATCCAGACGCTGGTCAAGCTGAATCTGGTCCACTACGAGCCGTATCAGGGCGTTGAGCTAACGCCAACCGGCGAGCGTGTCGCGTTGGAGGTCATCCGCCATCACCGGCTGCTGGAGCTGTACCTGTACGAGGCGCTGGACGTTCCCTGGGATGAGGTTCATGCGGAGGCCGAGCAGCTTGAGCACGCGCTGTCGGCCAATCTCGCGGAGCGCATCGCCGAGCGGCTGGGCCAACCGCAGTTCGATCCGCACGGCGCGCCGATTCCTTCCCGCGATCTGTCGCTGCCAGAGCAGCACGGCGGCCCGCTGCTGGCTGCGCCGCTCAATCTGCCGCTGCGAATCGTGGAGGTCGACGACGCCTCGCCTGAGCTGCTCCGCTACCTGGCAACGCTGGGTCTCGTGCCGGGCCGGCAGGTGATCCTGCGGGAGCGCGCACCGTTCGACGGGCCGCTGCATGTCCAGGTCGGCGAGCAGATTCATGCGATCGGACAGCAGACCGCGATGGCGATCCGTGTGGAAGAGCAATCGACCAACTAGGGTCGTGCTTTTTATTTAGGCAGATGAGTTAAGCTAACCTAAAAGTAAGTTTTAGCATATTAAAATCATAGAGATGGAACAATGAAACAATTACAACGGACAACCTACTTCTGGAGCCTCGGGCTGGTAGCGCTGGCGAGTATGCTGGTGCTGGCCGGCTGTGGCACACCGATCGCGACGGCAGGCGGCGCGGGCATCGACTTTAGCGCGCGCACAATCCAGATCGTGGCGACGACCGGACACGTGGCGGATGTCGCGCGCAACGTCGGCGGCGACCGCGTATCTGTCACCGCGCTGATGGGGCCGGGCGTTGATCCGCACCTGTACAAGGCCAGCGCCGGCGACGTGATGACGATCCAGCGCGCGGATGTGGTTTTGTACAGCGGGCTACATCTCGAAGGCCGGATGATCGAGATCTTCGAGCGGCTGGCGCGCACCAAGCCGACCTACGCCGTCACCGTCGGCATTCCCGCCGACAAGCTGCGCACGCCGCCGGAGTTTGCGGGCAGCCACGATCCGCACGTCTGGTTCGATCCGACGCTGTGGAGCTACACCGCCGACACCGTGGCCGACCGGCTGAGCGAGCTCGATCCCGGGAGCGCGCAGCTCTACCGCGCCAACGCCGACCACTACAAGCAGCAGCTAGCCGAGCTCGACGAGTACGCGCGCCAGCAGCTGAGCAAAATCCCGCCCGAGGCCCGCGTGCTGATCACCGCTCACGACGCCTTTGGCTACTTCGGCGCGCATTACGGCCTGGATGTGCGCGGACTGCAAGGCATCAGCACCGCCAGCGAGGCCGGCGCGGCCGATGTGCAAGGATTGGCCGAGTTTATCGCCAGCCGCAAGATCCGCGCGATCTTTGTCGAGTCGAGCGTGCCCCAGGCGACGATCGAGGCCGTACAGGCGGCGGTTCGTGCGCGCAAGTACGATGTCCAGATCGGCGGGCAGCTCTTCTCGGATGCGCTGGGCGAAGCCGGCACGCCCGAGGGAACCTACATCGGAATGTTTCGCGCCAACGTGGATACGATCAGCAAGGCGCTCGCGCCGCAATCATAGGACCATTGTATGGAAGCTACCACTACTCCCGCAGTTGAGATCCACGATCTGACGGTCGCCTACCGTGAGGCGCCGGTGCTCTGGGACGTCGATCTCACGATTCCGCGCGGCACACTGACTGCGATCATCGGCCCCAACGGCGCGGGCAAATCCACGCTGATGAAAGCCATGCTCAATCTGGTGCCAACCGCCGCCGGCACGATCCTGATCGATGGGCAGCCCTATAACGCGCATCGGCGCATTGTAGGCTACGTGCCGCAGCGTGGCAGCGTCGACTGGGACTTTCCCACCGATGCGCTCGACGTCGTGACGATGGGCCTGTACGGCCGGCTGGGCTGGCTGCGTCGGCCGGGACGGCGTGAGCGCGAGGTTGCGCTGCGCTGTCTGGAAAAAGTCGGCATGACCGAGTATGCCAACCGCCAGATCAGCCAGCTCTCGGGCGGCCAGCAGCAGCGCGTGTTTCTGGCCCGCGCGCTGGCCCAGGATGCACAGATCTACTTCATGGATGAGCCGTTCGTCGGTGTGGACGCGACTACCGAGCGCGCTATCGTGACGCTGCTGCGCGATCTGCGCGATGCCGGCAAGACCGTGATCGTTGTCCATCACGACCTGGAAAGCGCTCCCGATTACTTCGATTGGCTGGCGCTGCTCAACGTGCGGCTGATCGCCAGCGGCCCGTTCAAAGCGACGTTTACGCCCGACAACTTGCAGCGTACCTACGGTGGCCGGATCGCGCTGCTGCATCAGCTTCAGGACACAGCAGCGGAGCCAGTCCACGCAGGCGAAGGAGCGGCGCGATGAACTTGTTCTACGATCTACTCTTCGACTACACGCTGCGCAATATCGCGCTCGGCTCGGCGATCCTCGGCATCGTCGGCGGCATCCTGGGCTCGTTCGCGCTGCTCCGCAAGCAGGCGCTGCTCGGCGATGCGCTCTCGCACGCGGCGCTGCCCGGCATCTGCCTGGCCTACATCCTGACCGGCGCCAAAACCCCGCTGATCCTGCTGGTCGGCGCGGGAATCGCGGGCTGGATCGGCACGCTGCTGATCCTGCGCATCATCCAGGAGACGCGCATCAGCGAAGACGCGGCGCTGGGCATTGTGCTGACGGTCTTTTTCGGCTTCGGCATTATGCTGCTGACCTTTATCCAGCACAGCGGACACGCCAGCCAATCCGGCCTCGACAAATATCTCTTCGGCCAGGCGGCAACGCTGGTCCAGGATCAGGTGACGATGATGGCGGTGCTCGGCGGCGTGGCGCTGCTAATCGTGGGGCTGCTCTTCAAAGAGTTCAAGCTGATCACCTTCGATCCGGCCTTCGCGGCGACACTGGGCTATCCCGTCGACCGGATCGGCGTGCTGCTGACGCTGCTGATCGTGGTGGCGGTGCTGATCGGGCTGCAAACCGTGGGCGTGGTGCTCATGGCGGCGATGCTGATCGCTCCTGCTGCTGCTGCGCGGCAGTGGACCGAGCGGCTAAGCACGATGCTGGCGCTGGCGGCGCTCTTCGGTGCGCTCTCGGGCGTGACTGGCGCGCTGATCAGCATCAGCGATAGCAAGCTACCGACCGGCCCGATGGTGATCTTGAGCGCGACGGCGATCGTGATCGTGTCGCTGCTCTTCGGCAGGGCGCGCGGCATTGTCTGGGAAGCGCTGCGCACACGGCGCAACCGGCGCTCGCTGTTGTCGCCGGAAACGCGGCAGGCCGTCGTCTCGCAGCGAGGAGGCCAGCGATGAATCCGATACTGGTGGTTGTGCTTACCGGCGTGTTCACGGCCTCGGCCTGCGCGCTGATCGGCACGTTTCTGCTGCTGCGGCGGATGGCGATGATGGCCGACGCGATCAGCCATGCGATCTTGCCGGGGCTCGTCGCGGGCTACTTCATCGCGCGTGGTCCCAACGTCTGGGTCGGCGCGATCGGCGCTGCGGGCGCGGGCCTGCTGACGGTGCTGCTGGTCGAGGTGCTGCTGCGCAGCGGTCGCGTCAAACAAGACGCGGCGATCGGCCTGGTCTTTCCGGCGCTCTTCGCGCTCGGCACGTTTCTGGTCTCGAAGTTCTTCGCCAACGTCCACCTCGACACCGATGCGATCCTGTATGGCGAGATCGCGCTGGCGCCCTTCGATCTGCTGATCGTCAACGGCTACAGCGTCGGGCCGCAGCCGCTCTATATCCTCGGCGGCATCACGATCATCAACCTGATCTTTGTGCTGCTATTCTACAAAGAGCTGAAGCTGGCGACCTTCGACGGCGCGTTCGCGGCGACGATCGGGTTCTCGCCGGTGGTGCTGCACTACGCGCTCATGACGATGGTCTCGCTGACAACAGTCGGCGCGTTTACGGCGGTCGGCGCGATTCTGGTGGTGGCGTTCTTGATCGTTCCCGCCGCAACTGCGTACCTGCTGACGGATCGGCTGCCGGTGATGATCGGGCTGTCGGTGGTGGTGGGCATTATCTCGGCGGTGCTCGGCTACGTCCTGGCGATTGTGCTGGACGCTTCGATCGCGGGCGCAATGGCCACGGTGGCCGGGCTGTGCTTTGGGCTGGCGCTGCTTTTCGCGCCGCAGCATGGGCTGTTGGCTAAGACAATGCGCCGGATTCGCCAGCGGAAGCAGTTCGCGACCGAGATGCTGGTGGTGCATCTGGCGCATCACGAGGGCACGCCGGAGCAGGCGCAGGAAAGCTCGCTGGGGCATCTCCAGGCGGATCTGCGCTGGACCGCGCAGTTCGCCACCGACGTGGTGCGCCGCGCTACGCAGTCCGGCCTGGTGCAGCGGCAGAACGGCCATCTTGAGCTGACCAACGACGGGCGGACGTTAGCCCAGACTGTGACCGCGCGCTAGATTACGTTTGCTGGGGCGTAGTGCGGGGACGCCCCGGCACGGCTATTCATTCTCATTGAGAAGCATACGGATCAAGGTACGCTGCTCCTCAAGTAATTGCCGATGTTCTTGGAGTAAGGCAAGGTGTTGCGCTTGTATTTGCTCAAGTAACGTGAGTAACTCTCGATAACGTACCAACAACCGGCGCTCTTCTGCCTGTCTGTTCTGCTGCCGTCGATACGCTATCAACGGTGAACGGTTCAGCCGTAGACGCTGGCTTGTAAAGGTAGCAGTAGGCGTCAGTGGATAGAGGGTACCATCTTCAAGGCGTAGAAAATGGGTTAAGGTTGGTTCGGTTCGCGGATTCCATAATGGAGGATCGTTTGGCGGAGTAGGCCAATAATCTGCCTTATACTGGTTGCAACGGACACAGCAGTAGAGCAGATTTTCTGGTTCGTCAGTGCCACCAATAGATTGTGGTTGGTAATGGTCAATCGTCAATTCGCCGCCCGTGTCCGTCTCGGTGACACCACAGTACTCACACGCGAAATGAGCGCGTCGACGAACAAAATCACGTAATTCAGCCGAAATCGTCATGCTGCGCGCGGAGTAGGACGTTGAGCGAGAAGCTGCTGTAGTTCAGCAATCTCACGCCGTACAGCATCATTTTCGTTCGATAGCTCTTGAATTTGCCGGGTGACAATCTGAAGCTGGTCAAGGGTGGCATGAACTTGTTGCTGCAAATTCGTATCAAATTCACCAAGCACAGTCACATCTAATACCTCAGCTTCGGTCTCATCTTCTCGCGCATACCATTGTTCTACCTCGCGTTGTTCCTCTGGAGTAAGCTGTTCGCCTCGCGTAGCTTTATCGTGCAAGGCTTGTCCGCGCATATATGTACTCATAAATCACACCACAACTGCTGTTTTAGACATAATCAGCTATTGAGCTGCCATTCTAGCATAGGTCGCAAATACAACACCAGGTAATCAGTGGTCCACCTGAGAGGAGAACGGAGACGGCTATTTCACCCGCATAGGAGGCATACGTTATGTCGCAGGAAACGTGGTTGCGCGTCGTCTTCGCCGTGGTGGTGTTCACAATGCTGGGGATTCGCGCCTACTACCGCCGGCGTGCGGCGCAGTCCGAGGGAGCGGTGCAGTACAAGGAGAGCCGGCTGAATATCGCGATCCAGTGGTTCCTGGCGATCGGCGGGATGCTGGCGATTCTGGCCTACGTGATCCGCCCGTCGTGGATCGCGTGGGCCGCGCTGCCGCTGCCGCTCTGGCTGCGCTGGCTGGCCGCGTTGGTTGGCGTCGTCTCGCTGCCGCTGCTGGTCTGGGTGCAGCGCGAACTGGGAAATAACTTCTCCACGGTGCTGCATGTACACAGCAAACAAACGCTCGTCACCAGTGGACCGTATCGCACGGTGCGCCACCCGATGTACACGGTGCTGTTTTTGCTGGCGCTGTCGATGATGCTGATCGCGGCCAACTGGAGCATCGGCTTCTTCTGGCTGGGCGGGCTGCTTGCCATTGTCGGGCCGCGCATCAGGCGCGAAGAGGCCGTCATGCTTGAGCAGTTCGGCGATCAGTACCGCGACTACATGCGACGAACCAATCGCTTCCTGCCCCGGCTGGCACGCTAGCCACGCGGCGACTCCAGCGCGGCGATCAGCCGATCGAGCCCCTGCTCTAGCTGCTCTGTGCGCGTCAGGCAGGAAAGCATGAGATGCGCGCCGCGCTCGTAGCCGTAGAAATAGCCGGGATGAACCAGCACGCCGTGCTGCAAACAGTGCAGCGCCAGCTCTTCCTCGTCATGCCAGCCGAAGACCTCGGGAAACAGATAATAGCCGCCGTCGGGAGGCTGTACCCGCAGCAGCGAGCTTGAGCCCAGCCGCGCCAGAGCAAGATCGAGGTTGTGCCGCACATACTCGCGCATCCCCGTGACAAACTCCGCCCCTTCGCTCAAGAGCGTCGGCAGCATATGCTGGGTAAGCGAGTTACTGCCGAGAAACGTATCGTTGAGCAGCTCCAGCCGCTCGGCGAACCGGCGCGCCGCCGGGTTGAGCGCGATCCAGCCCAGCTTAAGATCCGGCAGCGCCAGCATCTTGGAGATTCCGTTGAGATGAAAGACCGGCAGCTCGGGATGGAGCGCGCCGATCGGTGGGACATGCGACGCGCGGTAGGTAAACTCCGCGAACACCTCATCACAGATCAAGGGCAGGCCCAGCGTGGTCAGCGCGGGCAGCGGCTCTCCAACGATCGCACCGGTAGGATTGTGCGGCGATACGATCAAGACCGCCCGAGTGTGCGCATCGACCTGCGCGTGAAGGCTGGCAGGATCGATCCGCCAGCCGCGCGCCTCGTCAAGGGCGTAGGGGCGCAGCTCGATATGATGAATCTCGGCCAGGAACTCGAAGAGCGGATAGGTTACCACCGGCGCGAGCACGTTGTCGCCTGGATTAGTGAGCAGCGCAAAGAGCAGCGAGTACGCCTCGCTGGTGCTGGCGGTCAGAAACAGATCGTCACGATCCAGCAGCAGCGCCGGTGAGCGTCGGGCGTAGTAGCGCTGGATCGACTCGCGGGCAGCGACGGAGCCGTGCGCATCAGGCTCGTGGGTGCGTTGGCTCCAATATGATCCCGCCGCGATCTCAAGAATTTTTGGCGGAAACAACAGGCCATGATGCGTCGGATTGCTGCTGGTAAGATCGATATATTGGCCCTGTAAGGCGCTACGTGCTTGCTCGATTCGGTTGGGGGATAGATCGCTATCGGCAAAAAAGCCTGTCATGCTTCACCTTGGCTGCCAAAATGATGTATGTCTTTATGGGGCGCGATCGACGCTGCACGAAACGTTAAGCTCGACAAGGCGATTCCCTGGTCAAGAACTCAGCGCGCCGAGGCGTGTTCAAGCCCAAATTTTACAGATTCTCATCAGTATAGCAGCTAATTGAAATCTCAATAACTGCTTGCCTGAAACCGTAATCAAGCCGTCATTTACAGCGCTTGCACGATAGTCGATTCACACTAGCAAAGTCTTTGAACTCCACACAGATCAATCTATAAGTCGACAAGCGTAGTAGGCTGGCGCAATCGTGGCTAGACAGCAGATAAATCACCGCGATTCGCTGGTCTTGACGGGCGATAGGAACAACAGACAGCGCCGGGCATGACCAGCGGCGACAGCTGGACTTGACGGGCGAATCCGGCTATGGTAGCCTGCGCCGCGTTATGGTGCAACGCCTGAAGATCGCATCCGAAAGCGGCCTCCGCCGAATCAGTATTTTACCGCGTCCCGTGATCGTGGTCGGCTACCTGCTGCTCTTCGTGCTCTGGACGCTGCTGGTCAGCGATACGCTCGCGATCTGGCAGCAGCGCCAGATTGTGGTCGAGGAGCGCCGCATCGAGGCTGCGTTCATGCCGCCGACGCCAACTGCGCTGCCGCCAACGGCTACGCCGACTGCGCCGCCGCCAACCGCTGCGCCCGCGCTGGCCCTCGATGTCCCACCCGCCACGCCGACGCAGCGTCCCATCGCCTCGGTTCATCCCAAAACCGGCCGCTCGATCGCCGCGTGGCTGCCGACCTCATTCGACGCCGAGCGCGCGCGCGCTTCGTTCGAGGCCAACAAAGATATTCTCGACGAGGTAAGTCCGTTCTGGTACACCACCAACATCGGCAACGGCGCGCTGATCCCCGACACCGGAGCCCGCGATCGCGAGCTGGTCGCCGCCGCTCATGCCGCCGATGTGCTGGTCATGCCGACAATCCATAACGTGATGGCGCCTGAGGCGATCGTGCCCATGCTGCGCGATCCCGCCCGTCGATCTCAGCATGTTGCCGCAATCATGAACGAGGTGCGCACCTACGAGTACGACGGCATCGACATTGACTATGAGTCGCTGCCCGACACCAGCCGCGACGTGTACAGCGCATTTATGCAGGAGCTGTCGGTCGCGCTCAAGGCTGAGGGCAAGCTGCTGACGGTCGCGGTTCACGCCAAAACCGAGGACTGGGGCGGCCTGGGCGGCTTTCAGGATTTGAAGCTGCTGGGCGAAATCTGCGATCGTGTGCGGATCATGACCTACGATTATCACTGGCGCGGCGGTGGTCCCGGCCCGATCGCGCCCATGAGCTGGGTTGCTGCCGTGGCCGAGTACGCGCGCTCGGTCGTGCCGGCCGAAAAGCTCCAGATCGGTATTCCGTTCTACGGCTACAACTGGGGCGCCGGCGAGGATGCCGTCGCGCAGACCTGGACCGACATTCAGCGGCTGATCGAGGTGTATCAGCCGAATGTGAACCTGGCGGCGCGCGACAGCAGCGGCCCGATCGAAGAATCCTGGTTCACCTACCGCCGCAACGGTCACCTGCGCACCGTCTGGTTCGCCGATCATCGCTCGCTGCAAGCCAAGCTGAATCTGGTCGAGCAGATGGACCTGGCCGGCATCGCGATCTGGCGGCTGGGCAACGAAGATCCGCAGAACTGGGACGTCGTGCGCAAGCAGCTGGTCGAGAATCCTTCGGTCTTACAGCGCGTCGTCAACTCATATCTTCCCGATCACTGACGATCCAAGAAAAGCCTATGTCAGAGCGTAGTGTCAAAATGTTTACGCAACAGGCCGAGCAGCTCTACACGCGTGGAGTTGCCGCGGCGCGCGGCGGACAAAAAACGCTGGCCGCCTCACTGTTACGTCAAGCTGTTAAGCTCAATCCCCAGCACGAGCAGGCCTGGCTCTGGCTCAGCGGCGTGCTCGACAATCCCCAGGATGTGGCGTTCTGCCTGCGGGCGGTGCTCGGCATCAATCCCGGCAACGAGCGCGCGCAGAAAGGTCTGGCCTGGATCGAACAGCAGGCGGCACAAGAGCAGCCCGCCAAACCGGCGCCGCGCATCGCGATCCCGGTGATCAACACGCCCGCCGACGACTGGTGGTCGAGCTGGCGCTCGCGGCAATCGACCTGGCTGTGGACGCTCCGCGCGCTGCTGCTGATCCCGATCGTGCTGATCGGCGCGACGCTCGGTATTCGCACGATTATTCAAACGCAGCCACTGCCGACCTTTACCGCCGCCCGCGATATTATCCCGCCGACTGCCACCGCGCTGGCTATCAAGCCCAAGCCCTCGGCAGCGCCTGCCACCGCCACGCCCACCGATAGCTCGACTGTGCGCGCCTACTTCACCGCGATCGAGGCCGAGCGCAAGGCGCTGCAAGAGGCGACCGAGTCCTACCGCAGCACCACTGACGGCGGACGTACCAACGTCGAGCGCACGACGGCCACCAAGAATCTGCGCGATCGCGTGCAGCAAAGCCGTGAGAAATTGGCTACCGTGGCGGCGCCCGTCGAGATCGCCGCCACGCATCAGCTGTACCTCGAAGGTCTGGCGCTGGAGCAGGAAGCGCTTGATAAGATGCTGGAATTCTACGGCAGCTACGATGTCACGCTGGCCAACCGCGCGGCGCTCAGCTTGCAGCAGGCCCGCAGCCAGATCGCGACCGCCACAGCCAGCTGGGATGCCTTCGCCAAGCAGCACGCGATCGCGCCGATCACCGGACTACGCTAGCCCCTTGCACGCTCAAAGCCGAAGAGTTTTCAAAACTTAATAAAAAATTTATAGAAATCGGGGCTAGACGAAACGCACAAATCGCGTTATCATACATAGTAATTCAAAACGGCAGTCAGGCACGGCTGCCGCTTTTGTTACTTATTGGCATGACCGTGAGAAGAAAGGACTGGCAATGGCGCCTGTTAACATCATTCTCCTCGGCCCCCCAGGAGTAGGAAAAAGCACCCAGGCTGCACTCCTGGGCAAGCGTTATCCGCTGATCACACTTTCAACTGGTAATATTTTGCGTGCGGAAGTCGCCGCCGAGACGCCGCTGGGCCTTCAGGCCAAAGCCGCGATCGAGAGCGGACAGCTCGTCGGCGATGACCTCATCATCGCGCTGGTACGCAGCCGGCTAGAGCAGCTTCCTCGCGACCATGGCTTTTTGATGGATGGCTTTCCGCGCACCGCCGCTCAGGCCGCCGCGCTGGACGAGATGCTGCGTGAGCTGCACCGGCCGCTGACTGTGGTTGTGCAGCCGATCCTGGAGCAGGACGAGGTTGTGCGCAGAATGTCGAGCCGCCGCGAGTGCCGCTCGTGCAACGCGCCCCACACCGTCACTCCCGAGCGCTCACTGACCAGCTGCCCGGACTGCGGCGGCGAGCTCTTCCAACGCCCCGACGACACACCCGAAGTGATTCTTAAGCGACTGTCCGTCTACGAAGAGCAGACCGCACCTCTGGCCGCGTACTACCAGAAAGCCAATCTTCTGGCACCTGTGGATGGGCACGGCGCGCCGCAAGAGGTCGCTATGCGCATGATCTCCACGATCGAGCTTCAGCGCCTTCAGCGCCGCACTGAGCCTGCCAAGAAGGTTCGCGTTATCGGCGCGTAGGGCGTTCGACATACATCAAGAAACACAACGAAGGGTGAGCACAATGCTCACCCTTTGCTTTTGGACTGATCTGTTTGTGTTATTAGGGTGCGATGGTGCTTGTCGCCATCATCGACGGGCTGGCCTCGGTGCCTGTTCCTCCCGTACCTTCCGTGCCGGTCGTGCCGGTCTCACCACAAGCCGTGAGCGCGCTCAGCGCCAGGGCTGCCAGCAAGCTGAAAGAGATCAGTTTCCTTTTCATTCGTAACTCCTTTCGCCGCCCATACGGCAGCGTGCACGGAGGAGTACCTATAGCAGGTCGCGTGCCAGACACTCTTGTTTATGTCTACATACTCCAGATTTTGCGCAGATTCGACTGGAATCCGTTATCAGCGCCGCATGATTCATAGACTCTTCGTCAGCTCAGATTGATCTGACGAGAATCAAAATACTACCCGCTGCATCATATCAAGAATAGATCAACCCTCATCAAATTATGATCAGTCGGTAGATTATCCTTAATCAGAGATTCTGGCATGATCAGGGCTTTTCCATATCTACTGGAAAGATTACGATCTCTACCTTAGACAATGCGTAACGCGATGCGCAGCACCTCGGCCACGCTCCATGCCTGGGCCATACAGCCCGCGCCGAAGCGTGGCGGCTCGGCGTCGAAAACCTCCGCGATCGTGCCGAGACCAGCGTCGTACAGATGATCCAGCAGCGATCGCAGGTATGGCTGGAGATCAAGATCCGGCTCTAGCTGCCGGAGCGCGTCGAGGTAATGACCGATCAGCCAGGGCCAGATCGTGCCCTGGTGATAGGCGCTATCACGCTGGACTCGATCGCCGGTAAAGCGCGGCCGGTAATCGGGATGGCGCGGATCGAGCGTGCGCAGCCCGACCGGCGTCCACAGCTGCGCCGTGACCTGCGCCAGCGCCGCGCGCCGCTGCTCCTCCGGCATCAGCTCAGGCGCAACCGACAGCGCGAAGATCTGGTTGGGTCGCAGCGTCACGTCGTCGCCATCGGGCGTGTCGAGCACATCGTAGAGGTAGCCGCCCTCGGCAAACCAGAAGCGGCTGAAGCTGGCACGAACCTGAGCAGCCAGCGCCGCGTAGTCGAGATCCGACACGCGACCCAGTCGTTGCGACCAGCCCGCCATCAAGCGCAGCGCGTTGTACCACAGCCCGTTGATCTCGACGGCCTTACCATGACGCGGCGTGACCACCCAATCGTTGATCCGAACATCCATCCAGGTTAGCTGCATTCCGGCCTCGCCCGCGCGCAGCAGCCCATCTGCCGGATCAACCTGAATGCCGTAGCGCGTGCCGCGCACATGCCAGCTCACGATCTCGGACAGCACGGGATACAGCTCGGCCAGTAGCGCGTCGTCGCCCGTAGCCTGGTGGTAGCGCTCGATCGCGTGGAAATACCAGAGCGCCGCATCGACGGTGTTGTACTCGGGCTCCTCGCCGACATCCGGGAAGCGATTCGGCAGCATGCCCTGCGAAACATAGCGGGCAAACGTGCGCAGAATCTGGGCGGCAACATCGTAGCGGCGGGTGCTGATGCACAGGCCCGGCAGGCTGATCATCGTGTCGCGGCCCCAGTCGCCAAACCAGGGATAGCCGGCGATCACGCTCTGCCCACACTCCACACGGCCATCCGCTATCACATTACGCTCGACGATAAACTGATCCGCTGCCAGAATCAGCTGGCGAAGCGACGGCGGCGCGTTTTCCGCCCCAGCCTGCGCGATCAAAGCTGTCTGTCGCGTTTGCTCGGCCTCCAGCGCAGCCGCCACATCCCGCTCGATCGCGTCGGGCGGCTCGGTTGAGCAGATCAGCGTCCAGGCCGCGCCGGGAGTAAGCTCAAGCTCCAACGCTCCCAGATGGAAGCGCTGCTCAACCGCATCCAGACCACGCTCGGCCTCGATGCGCCGAAAGAGCGGTGCGCTCCACTCGCCAATCGGGGTGAGCGGCACAAGCGGCAGCGAAAGCAGCGACCAGGAATGTGCTTCCTGAACGCCATCGCGGACAATAGACCAGCCTTCCGCTAGCTGCTCGACGCGCCAGCTTGAGCCGTCGTCAGTGCTCATGCCGTGATGATCGCGATCGTTGATGCCGAGGGCAAGCTTGAGCCGCACAGGCGCTGCGGCATCCAGCAGCTGGTAGCGAATGTAGGCTGTGTTGCGGCCATGCGCCATCCAGACGCGCTTCTGGAGCCGTCCACCTAGCAGCGCGAAGGTCCAGACCGGTAGCGTGCCGTCGAGCGCGAACGTTTCGAGCGTGAGAAGGCGGGGATCGTAGCGCCAATCCTGGGGCGTGCGCGTGCCGTCGGCCCACTCGTCGGTGCTGAGCGGCCAATCCTGGCCATCCACGACGATTCGCTCGTCAAGATGTTGCAGCAGCAGCGTCCGCTCGACGGGCGGCCTGGTCGCGGCGACAAGATAGCCGTGGTAGGCGCGCGTATTCGCTCCCGCGACGGTGCCCATCGCGTACCCGCCGATGCCGTTGGTCACCAGCCACTCACGGCCGATTGTCGCATCCCGGTTCCGGCATAGTCCAGGTGCGAGGGTTAACATAGGGTGCATGGCGCCTTTACCTCCTGAGTGCCGTTGTTACAATCCGAAGCAGGCACTCCCTGCCGCTGTGTGCCCTGCTGCACTGAGGAGTACAACGTGAGCGATGTCGTTGGTATTCTAATCCAAATCTTTCTGTTGATTGGTCTCGGGCTGCTGGTGCGCTGGCGCAACATTCTGCCGCGCGATCAGGCCGTCACCATCTTCAATCAAGCGGTGATCAACCTCACGCTGCCGGCGACGGTCTTTCTGGGCTTGATGAACATCCAGGAGTTTTCGTGGCAGCTGATCAAAATTCCGATCATTGCGGTATTAGTGATTATCGGAT
>DASWTW010000555.1:0-6760 GCA_036401895.1 Herpetosiphonaceae bacterium
AGCGCCGAGCGCATCCTGAGCGCTACGACGATTTCTTGCAGGACTTTGTCAACACGCGCTGCCGCAGCGGTGCCGAGGCCGACGACGAGACGATCATCAGCCTGATTCGCGGCCTGCTGTTCGCCAGCCACGAGACCACCGCCGGACAGGCAGCCTGGACGATCATCGAGATTCTGCGCCATCCCGAGTATGCGGCGCTGGTGCAGCAGGAGATCGCGACTCACGCGCCCGTCGACGCGCCGATCGACGGCAAACTGCTGCGCCGCCTTGAGCATATCTTCTACGCCGTCCGCGAGATCGAGCGGATGCATCCCTCGGCCAATATGCTGATGCGTATGACCAACGAGGAGATCGAGATCGGCGGCTACCGCATTCCCAAGGGCTGGCTGGTGATGACCGCGGCCGGATTAGCCCACCGCTCGCCGGAGCTGTTCTCCGAGCCGGATCGCTTCGATCCGCTGCGCTTCGCTCCGGGACGGGCGGAA
This sequence comes from Herpetosiphonaceae bacterium, assembly GCA_036401895.1. Lineage (GTDB taxonomy): Bacteria > Chloroflexota > Chloroflexia > Chloroflexales > Kallotenuaceae > LB3-1. The sequence goes on from DASWTW010000555.1 coordinate 486, forward strand.
GATCGCCAGCATGGCTACGCGCTGATCGGCTTTGGCGGCGGCAAGCACAAGTGCGCCGGTATGAACTTCGCCAACAACGAGATGATCGTGATCACGCTGATGCTGTTCCAGCAGTTCGACCTGGAGCTGGTGACGGAGAATCCGCAGACGAACTACGGCCTTGGCGCGGGACGCCCGGAGGCGACGATCGTGCGCTATCGCCGCAAGCACGCCGTGGAAGCGCAGCCCGAGCCTGAGGCTGCGAGCGCATTCTAGCGCTGCATCGAAACGGGCTGCCTCAGGTGGGCAGCCCGTTTGCTTTGTTGTTCAACCGTTTTCATTACATGCTTCCGAGGATCGCCGCCAGCGTTCGCTGCTCATCCAGCATCTCGCGGATCGACGCCGGCGCTTCCAGCCAGCGCTCTAGCGAGTCGCTGCGCACCTCGCGCCGCTTCTGCACAGCGCGTCGCTCTCGAACTAGCTCGGGAATCTGGCGCAGCGCGTGCAGCCGTCCCGTGATCACCGCCGGCTGAAGCCGCACCACGCCATAGCCCAGCGCCAGCAGATCGTAGCGCACGATCGGCCACCAGTTCTTACGCAGCAGCTTGAGCGGCAGACAGCGTAGGATCACCCGCAGCCGGTTGCGCGCCAGCAGCCGCTGTTTGAACGGCGAGCCCTGGCCGCTCGTTGCCGAGTAGATATGCCGGACGCGCGCCGCAGGAGCCAGCACGCAGCGCCAGCCGCCTAGCCGCAGCCGCCAGGCCAGATCCGCGTCTTCCAGATAGTTGAAGTAGCTTTCATCGAACAGACCGACCGCGTCCAGCGCCGCCCGGCGATAGCAGACCGCGCCGCCGCTCGCGCCGAAGATCTCGATCGGTGCTGCGGGCAGCGAATCAACCGGCTGAAACGCCCACAGATCGCGATGCAGGCCGTCGCGACTAACCACAATCCCCGCCGACGCGATCGTCTGCGGCTGGTGCGCGAAGGTCAGCACGCCCGCCACCGCTCCAATCTGCCGATCGTCTGCCAGCGGCGCAACGATCTGCTCAAGAAAATCGGGCGGCGCGATCGTATCGTTGTTGAGCAGCACCAGGCAGTCGCCCGTAGCCGCGCGCAGACCCGCGTTGTTGCCGCCCGCAAAGCCAAGATTCTGCGGCAGCGCGATCACTCGGGACTCGGGCGCGTGCTCAGCCAGCCAGGCGCGCGTGCCGTCCTGCGAGCCGTTATCCACGACGATCAGCTCGTGAGCCAGCGTTTGCCGCGCCAGAGCAGCCACGCACTCCTTGAGCACATGCAGGCCGTTCCAGGTGACCACGATCACAGAAATATTCATAGCGCCCCGCAGATCTGCCTGATGGGTAAGACAAAAAAAGCGCCGTAGTCACGGCGCTGAGTGAGCTAGGGCACGACGGCCTCTGGCGGAAAGAGCGCCCGCCACCAGCGCTGATAGTTCGGCGCGATCTCTTCCGCGCCAGCCGCAGCCACCGACTCAGTCGTGGGCGCTGCCGGATTTGGAGATTGAGTCGCGGGCGGTGATGCGGCCGGAACCACAATCGTCGGCAGCAGCACGGTCTCGCCCTCACGCGCCATACCTAGCTGCTCGCGCGCTGCCTGCTCCGCGAAAACATCCGACTCGCGGAACTCGGCCTGGCCTTGGAGAGCGGCATTACGCGCGCGCTGGATCTCGTTCTCGGCGCGCTGGCGCTCGTTGGCCTGATTGATCTGATGCTGCATCCAGGTCATACGCACAAATCCCACCATCAGAACGCCCGCCAGGACCATCAAAAAGAGCAGAATCAGCCGAGTACCCCAGCGTGTCACCACCTGGGGATCGATCTGGGGACGCAGATTGCGGAGCTGTGGACGCGGCATGTTCCTCCTAGCCGAGCACGAACCTCATTCGGGACGCAGCAAGCGCCGCGCCACTAGGCAGGCACGGGCTTGGGCGCTTCCAGCAGCAGCGGCTCGTCGGCGGCTGACATCGCGCTCTGGCCACGGAACAAACCGCCGGGCTCGATCTGAAGCGCCGTCGCGGTAATATCGCCCCAGACTTTGCCGGTCTGCGAGATCTGAAGCTGCTCAGTGGCGATCAGCTCGCCTTTGACCGCGCCGGAAACATGAATATTGGTCGCCTTGATGGTAGCAATCACGCGGCCGGTCGCGCCGATGATCAGATCGCCCAGCACCTCGACATCGCCCTCGAACGATCCATCGATGCGCATATTGCCCTCGCTCTTGAGCGAGCCGACAATGCTTGTGTTCGCGCCGACGATCGTCTCCGAGCGACCGGTCGCCATCGCCGGTGAAGCGACAGGTTTCTTATTGTTGCCCATCAAGCCCATGAATTCCTCCTAAATGTCGCGGAAACATGCCGCACGCTGCGGGAGATTGGAGCAGCGCTGTGGATTGAAGCTGCCTGGCTTCCACGGTATGCATTATAGCGAATGGATCAACCATCAGCAAATTACGGAATACCCTGCTCATCCTCTGGCGCGCTGGTACTCCATCCGTGCTGCCGCAAGTACTCGCGATCGCGCGCTGAGAGCGGCGCTTTGTCCAGCAGATCCGGTCGACGGTGCAGCGTACGCAGCAGCCGCTGCTCGTGCCGCCAGCGGGCGACGTTGGCATGATGGCCCGACACCAGCACATCCGGGATCGCGTGGCCGCGCCAGACGGCGGGCCGGGTGTAGTGCGGATATTCCAGCAGATGATCGCTATGGGACTCTTCCGCCGTGGAGGCCGCCGCCAGAACACCTGGCTGGAGCCGCGCGACCGCATCGACAACCACCATCGCCGCAAGCTCGCCGCCGGTCAGCACGTAATCGCCGATGCTCAGCTCGCGATCGATGCAGCACTCTCTCACCCGCTCGTCGATGCCCTCATAGTGGCCGCAGACCAGCACGATACGCGGATGTTGCGCCAGATCTTCGGCGATGCGCTGACTAAACACCTCGCCGGCGGGAGACATCGCGATCACAGGCGGATGATCCGGTGGCGGCGGGATCAAGGTTTCGAGATCGGCCAGCGCCTGCTCGCCATAGCCCAGCACATCCGCCAGCGCCTGATAGATAACCTCGGGCTTCATCACCATGCCCGCGCCGCCGCCGAACGGATAATCATCCGCCGATTTGTGGCGATCCCTGGCGTAGTGCCGAATATCGTGGAGCGCGATCTCAAGATGGCCGGCCTGCTGGGCCCGCTTCAAAATGCTTTCGGTGAAGGGTCCGGTGAACATCGCCGGAAAGAGCGTCAAAATATCGAAGCGCATACACTCAACAACGAGAAGGACGCGCACCTGGCGTGTATCCGCGCGTCCTCGATCAACAGCTTGAGCCAGGATCGTAGCCTATATCTGCGGCCTGTCAAACGACTCCGCAGTGGCAAACGCCCGCTCGAAAAACTCCGCGACGCGGCGTACATAGGCCGGACGATCCACAAAGTAGCCGCCGCAGTGCGGCGCGTCTTCCAGAATCCATAGCTCCTTGGGCTCGCCGGCCGCCTCGTAGAGCAGGCGCGCATGGCTCACCGGCGTGATCGCATCCGCGCTGCCGTGGATGATCAGCAGCGGACGCGGCGCGATCTTGCCGACGACATCCAGTGGCCGCACCGCCTGGAAGCGATAGCCGTAGCGCAGGCCGGTCAGCGCATCGGTTAGATCGAGCACCGGACGCGTCGGCAGGTAGCGGCGACGAATACCGGCCGCGACCACATCGCGCATGGTGGCGAACGACGAGTCCGCGACGACTACGCGGATCGAGGGATCGTCGGCCGCGACCTGGATCGCCACCGCCCCGCCCATCGAGTAGCCCAGCAGGCCGATCTCGGCGTCGGCGATGCGCTGCTGCGCGTAGTGGATCGCCGCGCGGGCATCACGCCGCTCATGATGCGCCAGCGACTGCGAGGCATGATCGCTCTCACCGCAGCCACGGTAATCGAAGAGCAGCACGTTGTTGCCGGCCCGCCACAGCCCCGAGCCGATGCCCAGCAGATCGGTCTTGCTGCCGCGATGGCCCGTGCAGCCGATGACCACCCGGCTTGTCTCGGGCCGGGAAAACCACCAGCCGCGAATCGTCACGCCGTCCTCGGTCACAAAGCTGATCGGCTCGTACGCGACCTGCACTTCCCACGGCGAAAACGTGTATTCATTCACAATGCGCCGCTGGCGTCCGCTCAGGTAGTGCGCGGTGTAGGCCGCCGCGCCGACCATCCCGGCGAGCAGCGCACCGCCAACCGGCAGCACATAGCGCCAGGGCTTGTAAGATCGTAGCGTTGTCATAGTTCACGTCGTAAACGCTTGGTGAGCGTCTGATAAAAATAGCTTGGCGGACGGACTCGCGCAAAGCGGGCAACCTCGGGCGCGCGCTGAACCGCGACAATATCGCCGGGATGCAGCGGCCGGTTGATTCGCCCGTCGATCGAGAGCGCCGCCGGGTACTTCGAGACGACATGCAGATCGAGATGCGCTTCTTCGTGCAGCACCAGCGACGGCACCGTATGCAGATGCGCGGCGATCGGCACCAGCACCAGCGCCCGTGAGCGCGGATCGAGCACGGGACCGCCGGCGGCCAACGCGTAGGCTGTCGATCCGGTCGCCGTCGCCACCAGCACACCGTCGGCATGATAGGTCGTCATCGGAATATCGTCGACCTGCACCGAGATCGCGATCACCCGCGCCAGATCGCCGCGACCGAGCAGCACCTCATTCATCGCCACAAAGCGCTCAGGCTCGCAGCCGGCGCACTGAATCACAGCCTCGGCCAGGGCGCGCTCCTCGATCCAGCAATCGCCGGCTAGAATGCGCTCCATGCTGGGATATAGCTCCTCGGGCGTGACCTCAGCCATAAAGCTAAGATGGCCCAGCGCGACCGGCAGCATCGGAACGTGAGCCGGGATCGCCAGTGCGGCTGCGCGCAGCACCGTGCCGTCGCCGCCCAGGCAGACCAGCAGATCATAGCTATTCAGCGTTTCCGTTGCATCGGGCGACACGCCGCACCAGGTCATAATATTCTGCTGTTTCAGCCAGCGATCGAGCTCGACGGCAACGCGCTGGGTTGGCTCGGACTGTGGGTTGTAGAAAATACCGATCCGGTGCATGAACGCCTCCTGTATCGATTATACCTGATCCGTCCAGGCGTCTCCTATGGGCATGTAAATTGCTGCGCCCAGGAGCGAGTCCAGTGAAGGTGAAACATGCGGCGTTGGCTGATCATCCTGATGTTTCTACTGCTCACGCTCAGCGGGTGCAGCACGCGCGATCTGGGCCTCGCTCCGGCCGCCGAGACTCCCGCTGCGGCAGGCGATCCTGCGCAGTCCGACCCGACCGAAGAGCGCAGCTGCGTCGACGTGCCGGGCGCGTGCGCTACCGAGGATGTGCTGAGCGTGATCGTGACCTATCTCACGTTTTTTGCCGAGCTGTGCGGCGCGCTGGTGATCGGCGTGGCCGTGGTGCGCGCGGTGTGGGCGTTTCTACCCCACATTTTCGCCCGCGATCGTGACGAGGGCAAGTACAAAGAAAATATTCGTCTTCAGCTCGGCAAATCGCTGGCGCTGGGGCTTGAGTTTGAGCTGGGCGCGGACATTCTCAAAACTGCGATCGCTCCTACCCTGCCGATCATTGCGCAGCTAGCGGCGATCATTGTGCTGCGCACGCTGCTGAACTACTTCCTGGAGCGCGAGCTACAACAGGTCGAGCGGCGACACGCCGAGGAGCGGACACTGGAGCAGACTCACGAGGCGCGAGCGTAGCGCTGCTCAAGATCTTCGAGAATCACGCTCGTCCAACAGCTCGTCGAGCGTCGCCGCGATCTCGCGCAGTGGCTGATCGTCGGCCTCTTGCAGCCCCAGCTCAGCAGTCGCCGCGCCCACCTCCGCGATCGTCGTCGCGACCGGCGCAGGCAGCGCTGAAGCCTCCGGCAGCGCAGGCAAAATGCTGGGCGCGGACGGCGCAAGCTCCTGCTCCTCGACCTGCCACAGTGGATCGCGCAGCCTGGATGTTGCGCCCCAGCCAAACAGATCGCCGAGGAACCGCATGTAGCCCAGCGCTGCGCCATCCAGCGTATGCTCGCGCGCCACGTAGCTGCGCGCATTGATCCCAAGCTGCGCCGCGACCGCAGGCTGTGTTTGCAGCAGTCGCGCATACGCCAGGATCAAGGCCGACTCGCTCCAATCGGCGTCGACCTGAGCGCACACATCGCCGGGCAGCTCCCCGAACGATCCAACCGCCGAGACGAGCGTCGGGCGACCCGCGCCGAGCAGCCGCAGCAGGCTGGCCGAGGTTTCACCGGCCGTGGGGCAGC
>DASWTW010000556.1:0-25882 GCA_036401895.1 Herpetosiphonaceae bacterium
TGAACATCCAGGAATTTTCGTGGCAGCTGATCAAAATCCCGATCATCGCGGTATTAGTGATTATCGGATCTGGCGCCATCGCCGCGTTTATCGCGCACCGGCTGCGGCTGCGACGAGCGACGGCGGGCGCGGTGGTGATCACCAGCATGTGCGGCTCGACCGGCTTCTTCGGCACGCCGATCTTTGGCGCGCTGGCCCGCAGCAATCCCCAGGAGTACGGCCAGAGCGTGGGTATGGCCGCGCTGTATAGTGAGATTGGCTCGTTGATCCCGCTGCTGACAATCGTTGCGATCGTGGCGGCCTACTACGGCGAGAAACAACAGATCACACCCAAGCAAGTCGCGATCGGCCTGTTTCGCTTCCTGCCCTTCATCGCGCTGCTGCTTGGCTTTATCTTCTGGCCCGAGACGCACGGCGGCAACTTTCCCACCGCGATTCGCGGCACGCTCGGCTTTTTGAGCCAGGCCACGGTCATGCTGACGATGCTAACGCTGGGCATGACGATCACGATCCGCGACTTTTCGCAGTATCTGCGCTCGGTGCTGTCTGTGAATCTGGTCAAGCTGGTCTGCGCGCCGCTGCTGGCAGTCGGGCTCTGCTTCATCTTTGGCCTCGATCCTCAGGCGCGCTTCGTGGTAATCTTCGAGTCGGCGCTGCCCGCTATCGTGATCGCGATCGCCTACGCCAACCAGTACAAGCTGGACGTGGAGCTGGCCAGCACCGCCGTTTTTACGACGTTTGTTTTCTCGCTGATCACGCTGCCGATCTTCGCGTATATCGCCGCCTGAGCGAGATCTACCAGCATCAGCCAGCAGATCCGAGTCGCTGTGTGGTTTCAACAAACAGGCCAGGCGTTATGCCTGACCTGTCGTTGTTTAAGCTTTGTAAGCGAATGTTAGCGCCGCAGCCGCGCCACGCCGCGCGCCACGCCCGTCACCAGGCCGATCCCGCCGATCGCCGCGCCCGCAATCAAGCCGATGATGCCGCCAGTTGTCGCCGCCGCGTACTGCCGCGTTTTGGCCGCCGCCAGCTCCTGCTCCTGTCGCCGCCGCTCGCGCTGCTGGTTGACAGTAGCCGCCTGAACCATGAGCGCGCCTTCCTTGGTAATGCCCTGGCCGGCAGGCTGATCGGCTACGCGGCTGCCGTGGGTGCGCGCGTAGACCTGAGTGAACTCGCCGCCGAAGAACAGGATCTGGCTGGAGTAGTAGATATAAACCAGGAACGCCAGCACGCTGCCGATGATGCCGTAGCTCGTAAAGCTTGATGAGAACGAAAAGTAGAAGCCGAGCAGATACTGGCCGACGATCCAGAGCAGCGCGGTGAGCACGCCGCCGGTCATAACATCGCGCCACTCGACCTTAGTATCGGGCAGGTACTTGAAGAGCAGCGAAAAGACCAGCGAGATCACGCCAATCTGCACAAAGAAGTTGACAATCAAGAAGAGCCAGGCCGGAGTGAGATTCAGCGTCTTGGCGAAAGCGTTTAATCCGAAGGTCAAGACTTGCGCCACCAGGAGCAAGAAGGCCACGCCCAGCACCAGCGTAAACGAGAAAAACTTGCTCTTAATAAAGCCCATGACGCCCGATGGCTGCTGATCCTTGGGCACATCCCAGATGATGTTGAAGGCCGAGTCCAGCTCGCCAAAGACGCCGGATGCGGCAAAAAGCAGCGTCACAAAGCCGATGATGCTGCCAATAATGCCGCCGGACGATTGATTTTCCTGCGCGCCGGTCAAGCTTTCGGTCAGTTGCTCGGCGAACTGCTCATTTTGAATCGTGTTGCTGACGTAATCGATCATCTGCTGCTGGTAGCGCTGTCCTGCATCAGTTTCCGCCAAAAAGATGCTGATCACTGACGCGATCACCAGCAGCAGCGGGATCAGCGAGCTAAGCGTGTAGTACGACAGCGAGGCGCCGAGCCGGGCGCAGTTATCATCCGAAAATTCACTGAACGTATTCTTGAAGAGATTGAGCCACTTCTTCATATCTTCGTCTCACTCCCTGGCAAAACCAATGCGGCGACGAATTCGCTCGTCACCGCATCTTTAGCAACCGCTATGCCAGCCCGGTTCTACGGGTGAACAAAGGCACCCAGAGGGTACCCGGCGAACAAGGGGAACAAAAAAGAATCCTGATTCTTCTATGTGCAGGCCCTCACCCTCGCCGCTGGCGCGGCATCCCCTGCCCCGCCGCCGCAGGCGAGGGGATTTTCGGTACTTTCTTGGTTCTTGGTTCTTGGTTCTTGGTTCTTGGTTCTTGGCTCTCCTTTTGTTCTTTTGTTCCTTTGTTCTTATTCCACCTGTTCTCCAAGCCAGGTCTCGTACTCGCTCTCAAGCATCTGAAGATCGACGCCGAACACGTCCTGGACTTGCTGCGGCGCGAGCTTCTGCGCCAGGCTGTCCATGGAGGCTTCGAGCAGCGCGTCATCGCCGGCGCGGGGCAGCTCGTTGCTGATCGCGTCGAACGGCACGTCGGCAAACGAGTCGTAGAAGTCGAAAAACTGATCTTTGCCGTACTTCTCGACCAGATACCTGGTTAGAAACGCGGAGTACGCATAGTCGATCGCGGTCTGATCGTCGAGCGCGTCGTGCTCGCCAAACGACGTTTTGGCGCTGAGATCGACCAGGCTCATCGTATCGGGGCCGGACTCGCGGTACCAATCGCTGATCGTCGTCAGCGGCAGATCGTTGGAAACAAACATCGCCGCGCCCTCGGAGACCCAGGCGGGCGTGTACGGCATCGTCTCGGGCGACAGCACAAGATGCGTCAGCTCGTGGGTGATCGTGCGCTGGCGATCCTGCTGCGGATCTTGCTCAAAGGCCGCGCTATTGATAAAGAAGGCCTGGCTGGCGATCGAGATACCGGCCTTTTTGATCCTGAAGCGCGCCGAGGCCACGCCCAGAAAGCGCTCGCCGCTGCGCTCGGTCAGATCGGTAAACTCCTGCTCGGTCGCCGTGACGCGCATCACGTTGACAGGCTTGGCGCGGTTAGGCAGCGCCTGATTGACCAGATCGAAAGCCTGCTGGGCCTCGCGCTCAATGTCGGGCAGCTCTTCAGCGGACTCGGGCCGGTAGAAGATCCAGAACGGGCCGGAGCGGATCGCCTCGGTCTCGGCGTAGGACCAGAACGGCACATCGCCGCCGACCGATGTAATCTGCCAGCTGCCATCTTGACGCTGCGCCGTGTACTCAAGATTGGCGTTGAAGATATTCTCGGGATCGACCTCGCGGATCTTCCACGACATCTCGGCCTGATAGCCCGACAGCTCAGCCTGATCATCGCTCAGCACGCCGTTCTGATCCACATCGCCGGGCTCGATGCGCATTTCTTCAAGCGGCAGCCCATCAATGCGATCGAAGAGCTGGCCCTGTGTCTCGCGCAGCTCGGGCGCAAACGCAGCCAGATACTCGTCGCGGTCACGATCGGACAGCGCATTGGTCATGCGGGCCAGCAGATCGCGCATCTCCTGACGCGCCTGCTCCTCGGGGCCGAGCGGCGTCGGTGTCGGTGCGGCGGTCGGCGTAGGACGCGGCGCGGCGGTCGGCGGCAGGTCGCTGTCGGTCGCGATTGTGGCTTCCTCGCCGGGCTGGAGCGGGACGCGAATACGTGGATAGCTGGGAAACTCGAACAGAATCACGCTGCCGGACTGCGGCCTGGGAAACGTCAGCACACCGGTATTGGCCTCGCCCTCGCCCCAAACGCTGCCCTCCGGCTGGATTCCGCCGTCGAGCGTCTGCTCGACCTGGCCGGGCCGGTACTGCTGCCAGAGGCCATCGAAGATGATCGCGTCGTCGCCCTGGACCGTAGAGGTGAAGGTAATATCGCTCTCGTTGCGATTCACAAACGCGATCGTCAGCAGCAGCGCGTCGGCCTCCACGCGAGCCTGCTCGATCCGCAGCGCGATATTTTCCAGCCGCGAGCTGGCGACCTCCAGATCGTAGCTATAAATGCCTTCGACGGGCGGCAGCGGATCTACACCTTCAGCCATCGGCTGATCCAGGTTCAGCTCCACCGCCGGAAAGCCCGGAAATTCCAGCGTAAGCGTCTCGCCCTGCGCGCCGGCAAAGGTCAGCGTGCCGACGTTCGCGCCGCCGTCGAGCCAGCCATCATCAGGATCGATGCCCGAGTTCAGCGACGCACTATGCGCCGTCAGAGGATACTCACCATCGTCTCCGCTCAGCCGCGCCGCCTCGACATCCGCGCCGGTCACATAGGCCAGATCCTCACCGCGATTGTTGTAGAACGAGAGATGCACGACCAGGCCATCGGCGGTGCGCTCCACGTAGCGCACATGCATATCGATGCCGTCGATTTGCGGCGAGCGCACGAGCTTATCGATCAGAAAAAAATCGCCGGCGCCACTCAGCACCGCAGCGCCCACCTGCGATGGATCGCTCGACGGCTCCGGCACGCCCAACGACGGAACCGGACGAGCGCTCTGGACAAGCGGACGAGAGGTTGGTTCGCCGGTGTCGGATGCCGCATCAATGCTACAGCTGACCAGCAGCAATACGATCAGGATCGACAAGCCGAGCCGATGGTACCAAGACATATATAAATTCTCCACTGGGGACGTCGGTTGTGTGCTGCGGTGTGCTATCTGTCCATCATAAATATATTAATGCTTAAGCTGATCTACGATCATTGTCGAGCGAAATACTTCACGATGATGTCACAGCGAACGGATGAGATCGTTCAGGCACAGTATCACAGCCGACCACATTCAAAAGGCCCAGCTTATGGTCGATTTGAGCTTCAACGAGCGTTAATATACGTCGAAACCGAACTTAATGGATGCTCAGCTTTGAGACCGACTAGAAATTCAGACATGCTAAGACATCAAAATACAACACACACCTGAGGCGTACAGGTGTGTCGAAGAGTACACTACGAATGTCGCTGGCGATTGCCAGGGCGGGGGGTAACTGGTGCGGGGCCAGTTGCCCTTCATCTTTTAAAAACTCTGCTGTAGTGGACTCTTCGACCGCAGCCTGTTAAGAAAGCCGCCTGTGTAGCAAGATCAGGGCCGCAACTGCCGAGAGCGCGGCGCTAGGCCTGGATCAAGCCGCGCCGAATGGCGTAGCGCACCAGCTCGGTGCGATCATGCAGGTTGAGCTTGTCCATTAGATTGGCGCGGTGAGTCTGCACGGTTTTGATGCTGATGTTGAGCTTCAGCGCGATCTGACGATTGGTCAATCCCTCGGCCACCAGCGTCAAGACCTCAAGCTCACGATCGGTGAGCGAGTCCGGCGTTTCGTCGCCGCGCTCGACCTGCCGCACATAGTCGCTGATCAAGGTGCGCGTCAGGGCCGGATCGAGGTAGGACTCGCCGCGCCGCACGGCATGGATCGCGCCGACCAGCTCTTTGGCCGCCGCGCGCTTCAGTACATAGCCCGCAGCGCCTGCTCGCAGCGCCTCGCGCAGATATTCCTCGCCCTCGTGCATCGACAGCACCACGACCTCGGTCTCGGGACAGCACTCACGGATCGCGCGAGTGGCGTCGAGGCCGTTCAGATCCGGCATTGCCACATCCAGCACCGCAATATCGGGCCGCAGCTCTTCCACCAGGCGCACGGCGTCGAGGCCATTGTCGGCGGTGCCTACCACCTCAAAGCCGGAGTGCGATTCGAGGACCATTCGGACGCCGTCGCGCAGCATCGCGTGGTCGTCGGCCAGTAAAATTCGTATATTCGGCATATGATAGCTCCTACAATATAGTACGGATCGTACCAGCTCTTGGGTCTTGATACAATCGGACCCGGCGATGCCATGTTACAATAGACGTAGCCGCTTCCAGGCAGCACACATCCACCACCAAGCAGGATTGGACAGATTTCATGCCGCAGCAGCAACGGCACAGCGAGATGTGGTGGCGCGGTCATAACGACGCGCTGGCCGGCGATCCGCCGAACGAAAGCTACTACCACTACTACTATGATTATAAGCTCGCCTACGATAAAGGTCGACGTGATCAGCGCCGCAGCCATCGTCAGCGCGTGCTATCCAATATCGGACAGCAGCTTCTCCGCTTCTGGCCGGCCGTGCTGCTCTTTGTAGGGCTGGTCGGCTACGGCACATGGATCATCCTCCAGCGCGAAGAAGCCAGTCCGACCGAGGCTGTGGTCTTACCGACGCGCACACCGCGCCCAACGCCACGCCCAACGCTGACGCCAATCCCGCCGACGCCTGAGCCGGTGCTTCAGGCCGATAGCTTCGCCGTGATCACCGGCACCGATGGCGCACCGCTACGAGCTCGCGCCGAGCCCGGCACCAGCGCCGCGATCCAGACGCGCTTCCGCGAAGGCCAGAACGTGCGCATCCTGGAAGGCCCGCAGACCGCCGACGGTCTGGAATGGTGGAAGATCGAGGCCGACGGCACCAGTGGCTGGGCTGCCGCGCCGTTCCTCAAACCGATCGAGCCGCCAGCGCCGTAGAGGGCGAAAGAACAAAGAAACAAAGGAACAAAAAGAGAGCCAAACGAAAGAACCTAGAACCCAGAACCTAAAAGAACAGAGAACAGAGAACAAAGAACAGAGAAGTACCACAATTTCCCCTCTCCTACGGCCGACGAGGAGTGGGGAAGGGGGCCAGGGGTTGAGGGCCTATCCAAAGAACAAAAAGATCATCGAATCTCTTTGTTCCCCTGTTCGCTTGTTCCCCTGTTCGCCCGTAGAGCTATTCCACGACCATCCTCCTGCCTCGCCAGCTCCGCCACAAGCCGCCCACGTACCGATCACGAATACAACTTTCGACTATTGTATAAGTGTACGTATCTTAATTGACAAACTACGCGTTGTGGTATATATAATTATTGGTCGTTGATCAGGCAACAATAAACTCGGGTTTGACAAATCCTGATTCCAACGTACAATGCAGCACGGCTGGTCCAAGGTGACTGGTCGACAAGAACCGCCGTCTCTGCGCACGGCAACACAAAAGGAGCATGTCTCATGACAGTCCGACCATGTGCTCAACTGTCTAAGCTGGCCTTGTCCGCCTTGGTGCTGACCGCTGCCCTCTTCAACGTCCCTGCCACCTCAGCATCCCCTGACCTCAACCGCGTGATTGAGCTTACCAACGAGCATCGTCGTGCCGCCGGATGTGCCAACCTGACCTGGCAACCTGCGCTGGGCGCGGCCGCTCAACGTCACGCAGACGACATGGCAGCCAACAACTATTTTAGCCATACCAGCCGCAATGGCACGACATTCGGCACGCGCATTCGACAGGCTGGCTATCGCTATCGTATGGCTGCGGAAAACATCGCCGCCGGTTATCAAACCCCCGAAGAAGTGGTGAACGGCTGGATGGCCAGCCCAGGCCATCGCGCCAACATCCTGAACTGCCGCCTGCGCAACGTGGGCATTGGCTTCGGTGAGAACGGCGGCAGCGCCTATGGCACCTACTGGGTGCAAGATTTTGGCACTGCTCGCTAGACCTAGACGGCACGCGATTTTTAACAGCACCGGCACTGCGCCGGTGCTGTTGTGTTTGACGGGACGATCAGAAGTCGGTACACTTTTTGCTATCTCCCCTAATTATGTAACTGCACAAGGATTCAGCAGCAAGCATGTGGCAAGATAATCCGATCAACCCACGGCGATGGTGCCTCATCTTGATGGGGCTGATCCTGGCGTTGGTCCTCGGCGGCACCCGCAGCGCTCTCGCGCAAGGCACAGAGTGGCAGGAGCGGCGAACCGCCAACTTCGCGATTCTGTATCCCGAGGGTAGCGAGGCAGAGGCCGAGCACTACGCGCAGTTCGTCGATAGCGTGTATGACGAGGTCAGCGCCGTCTTCAGCTACCGCGCGCCGCCACCGGTGATCCTGCGCATCTACCCGACGATGGAGCTGTACGAGCAGGTCAATCCGCTGGCAGCGCGTATTCCCGGCGTGGTTGCGCACGCGCACACGGGTCGCCGCGAGATCAGCATCGCGCTGCCACAGACCGTCAACCAGTCGCAGGAGCAGGTTGTCAACAACGTGCGCCACGAGCTGACGCATATCATCGCCGCCGACCTGTCGGGCGACAAGCTGACCACGGCGTTTCAGGAAGGCATCGCGCAGTATCTTGAGCATCCGTCGTCGGAGCTTGATCTCAAGATGGATCTCATGCGACAGGTGATCGCCGCCGACAAGGTTGTGCCCTGGCGCGAGCTGAACCAGCCGGGCACGGCCTACGCCAATCCCCAGATCAGCTATCCGCAGAGCTACACGATGGTCGCCTTTCTGATCCAGCGCAGTGGCCTGGCGACGTTCCGCAGCTTTATCGAGGCCAGCAAAACCAGCAGCGGCTATCGCAGCGCGCTTGAGACCGCCTACGGTGTCAGCCCAGATCGACTGGAGCAGGAGTGGCGCGATCAGCTCGAAGCGTTTGTCAACGGAGAGTATCGGAATCGGGCGGTCGGCGCGTTTGATCTATCACAGGCCGAGACATTGATCGCCAGAGGTGAGTACGAGGCCGCGATCAAAGCGCTGGAGCTAGGACTCCCCACGGTACGCGAGACCGGGCCGGCGGATCTGGCCCAGCGCGCCGAGGAGCTGTACAGGCGGGCAAGCAACGGACAGCGCGCGACCAATCTGGCCACCGATGCACGCTCGGCGTTGGAGCGCGGCGACTACGAGACAGCGCGACAGACCGCCGCCGAGGGCAGCAACCTGTTTGCAGAGCTGAACCAGCCCGAGCAGCAGAAAGTGATGGAAGAGTACATCACGCTGGCTAATGCCGGAGTCGCGGCGCATCAGCAGCTGAAGCTGGTGAACGGCGATCTCCAAACGCTGCATATTGGCACGGCGCGCAACCGGCTTGCCGATGCCTACCAGGTCTTTACGCGGCTTGGCGATGAGCAGGGCGCGGCCACAGCCGAATCCGCGCTGCTCTCGATCCAACGCACCGAGACGGCGGTCGCTGTAGCTCTGGTGATCCTCGGCGCGCTGGTGCTCGGCTGGAACGTTCATCGTCGCGTCAACGAGCGCGGCCAGGCGCTGCCGTTTGGATAGCGATACCTCCAAGATCCGCTGCAACAAACAGCCGAGCTTGAGGATCGACGATTGGAAAGAAGAGTGACACACTCAGCAGATATTGCCACGCGCTTACAATCAGTCGCCCGGTCGCTGCGCCAGCGCCGCCGGCTGCGGCTCAGCGTTCGCGCGGTGTGGCTGACCTTGATCGTTTGGAGCTTCGGGCTTTTTGCCAGGCTCCTGGGCGTCGAGCTTTCGCTGACGCTGGTACTGAGCATGACGCTGCTCACGCTGCTGAGCGGCCTGCTCTACGCCTGGTTCAGCCATCCCTCGCTCACGCAGCTCGCGCATGGCCTCGACGATCACTATAACCTGGCCCAGCAGCTCGGCACCGCGCTCGAAGTCGGTCAGCGCGACGCGACACAGCCGCTTGAGCAGCGTTTGCTCGACGAAACCGAGGATCTGCTTGCCAGGATGCGGCGCTATTTCGCCACGCAGCCGCTGGTTCCCTGGCGTGAGGTCGAGACCTGTCTCGCGGTGATGCTGCTGACGCTGGGCCTGACTGTCGCCACGCGGCCACTGCTGCCGGAAGCCCAATCGCCGATCGCGCTGCCCAACCTGCCGCCGCCGGTCGTGCCGACCGAGGCCGCGCAGCTCCAGCCGACCGAGCAGCCGGTCGATCAGGAACAGCCGCCGCTCTCACCCGAGGCACAGGAAGCCGCCGATGCCATCGCCGACGCGCTGCGTGACAACGGCGCGACACGATCCGCCGCCGATGCGCTGGATCAGGGCGATACCTCGGAGGCGGCCAGCGAGCTGCGCGAGCTTGCGGATCAGGCGGATCAGCTTGGCGACCAGGCGCGCGAAGACATCGCGCAGGGCCTGCGTGACGCAGCCGAGCAGCTCAGCGGCTCGCAGCCGGAGCTGGCACAGGAGCTTGAGCAGCAGGCTGATGCGCTGGAGCGTGGCGGCGCGGAAACCGCCGAGGCGCTCGAAGATCTGGCGCGTACCGTGGAGCAGCTCGACGAGAACGGCGAGCAAGCAGCCGAGGGAGAGCAGCAGAGCGGCGAGAATGGTCAGGAGCAGGAGCAGGGCCAGCAGGGCGGACAGCAAGGCGGTGAGCAGGCCGGCGGTGAGCAGGCCGGCGGTCAGCCTGGCGGTAGCGGTGCCGGCGATGGCCTCGGCGGCGAAGAGCGCGGCGCTCAAGAAGATGCCGCCGAGGCCCAAGGCGACGCGCTGCCGCTGCCGCAGTCTGAAAATACCGATGGGCCGACAACCCCGGCGACCGGCCCGCGCGGCCCGACGATTCAGCTGGGCGCTGGCGGAACCGGAGAAACAGCTAGTTCGGGAAGCAACAGCAGCGAGCGGTTGCAGGGTGAGGCCGATCCGCTCACCATCCCGTCGGAGTATCGCGATGTGGTGGAAGACTACTTTTCGCCGAACCCGTAATCGATCGGCGGAGGCCAATACCCAAACCGCGCTTGACGAGGCGTTTCTGCGCCGTCTGGAGCGGCTTTCGATCAATGCCAGCCGCTCACTGCGCGGCGGCTTGAGCGGAGCCCATCCCAGCAAGCGCCGGCTGCCCGCGCCGACCTTCAGCGATCACCGCACCTACTCGGCCAGCGACGATCTGCGCTACGTGGACTGGAACGCCTACGCGCGCCAGGAGCATCTTTTCGTCAAGCTGGGCGAGACCGAGCAGGACGTGCCGGTGCATCTGCTGCTGGATCGCAGCGCCTCGATGAACTACGGCAGCGGCGATACCAATAAGCTGCACTACGGCCGGCTGATGCTGGCGGCGCTCGGCTATCTGGCGCTAGCCAACGGCGATCGGCTGACGGCGACGGCCTTCGATACGGCGCCTGAGCAAGGGTTCGGCCCGGCGCAGAGCAAAATGCACGCGCTCTCGCTGCTGCGCTACGCCGAGGCGATCACCAGCGGTCGCGAAAGCCGGATCGGTCCGGTGCTGCACAGCTACACGCGTCCGCGCTCCGGCGGTCTGATCATTCTGATCTCGGATCTGTGGTCGGTCGGCGACATCGATCAGGTGCTGCGCAGCGTTCAGCCGCCGCGCTGGCAGCTGGTCATCATGCATCTACTGCACCGCGACGAGCTACAGCCACCGCTGACGGGCGAGATCGAGCTGGAAGACAGCGAGTACGGCGATCATCTGCCGATCAGCGCCGACGCCGCGACGCTCGACCGCTACCATGCGCGGCTCAACCAGTGGTGCGGCGCGATCGAGACAGCTTGCCAGCGACGCGGCGCCAGCTATACCCGCATCAGTACCGATATGACCCTGGAACGCGCGACGATCCCGTATCTCCGCGCGCGTCAGGTGCTGGGCTAGGAGCGACATGAGCTTTTTGTTACCACTGGGCCTGCTGGCGCTCCTGACACTGCCGATCATCGCGCTGCTGCATCTGATCCAGCGCCGCCGCGAGCGCCGCAAAGTGCCATCGCTTCAGATCTGGCGCGATCTTCAGCGCGAGACGATTCAGCAGAAGCCGCGTCGCCTGCCGCTGACCTTCCTGCTGCTGCTGCATCTGCTGCTGGCGCTGCTGCTGGCGATCGCATTGGGCCAGCCGCTGCTCGAAACCGCGCGCGGCCAGGCCACGCACACTGTGATTGTGCTCGACACCTCGACCAGCATGGCGGCGGATGATGAAACGCCCAGCCGAATCGAGTCCGCCAAAGCCCAGGCCCGCCGACTGATCGCGAATCCGGCCCGTGGCGATAGCGCCGCGCTGATCGAGCTGAGCGCGCAGCCGCGCATCATCGCCCAAAGCTCGGGCAACGATACCAGCGTGCTGCTGCAAGAGCTGGATCGCGTGGAAGCTGCCGGGCCGGACGGCGACCTTGGCCGCGCGATCAATCTGGCGCAGGCGACTGCGCAGCCCAGCGCCGCGATGCAAGTCGTGATCCTCAGCGATCAGGCCTTCAGCGCCGAGGACACGCCGACGATCGCCGGCGAGGTGCGCTGGCAGACGTTCGGCAGCGGCGGCGATAACGTCGCGATCGTGGCGTTTGCCGCGCGACCGCTGCGCAACGGACAGCAGCAGCTCTACGCCCGCGTGGCCAATCTCGGCGAGCAGCCGATCGCGCGCACCCTCTACCTGGATCTCGACGGCCAGCGCGCTTCGACCGAGCCGATGCGGCTACAGCCGGGCGCCGAGGCCGAGTGGAGCTGGCCGCTGCCGTCGGGCACGACTCGCGCCGAGGCCTCGCTCTCAGGCGAAGATATTCAGCCGATCGACGATCGCGCGGCGGTGGTTGTCGGCGGCAGCGTACGATCGCAGGTGCTGCTGGTGACCAGCGCGACCGAGACTACAGCCTTAGAGCGAGCGCTCCGTGCGCAGCGCGGCCTGAATGTGCAGCGCGTTTCGCCCGCCGACTATCGCGCCAGCACCGATGCAGCGCTGGTCGTCTTCGACGGCTACGTCCCGGCGAATTTCCCGGCCGCGCCCGTGCTGCTCGTCACGCCCCCGCGCGATCAGGATGTCGTGCCGGTGACCGGCGAGGCCAGCGGCCTGACCGCCGATAGCGTCGGCGACGAGCGCTTCGAGTCGATCGATTTCCGCCCCGTGCGCTTCGATCGCGTGCTGGAGATCACGCCACCAAGCTGGGCTAATGTTGTCGTCGCCAGTGGCGAGACGCCGCTGGTGCTGACCGGCCAGTACAACAATCAGCCGATCGCGATCTGGGCCTTCGATCCGGTCGCGTCGAATATCACCAACCGCCTGGCGTTTCCGCTGCTCACCACGGCCACAACGCGCGCGCTGCTGCCGCAGGCCAACGACCGGCTGCTGATCGGAACGATCGCGCCGTTTGCGCTGCGCAGCACCGAGGGCGTGGAAGTCGCGGCCGGCGAGCGTCTGGCACGACCCGGCATCTATCAATCTCGCAGCGGCGACGGCGCGATCGCGGTGAATGCGCTCGACGCCGACGAGGCCGATTTGAAACCTCGTGAGCAGCCTTCGATCACCACTGTGTCCCGGCCCATCGCCACCTCCGACGAGGATCAGCTTGTCGGGCGTGAGCTCTGGAAGCCGCTGGTGATCGCCGGGTTTATCGTGCTCCTGGTCGAGTGGCTGTACAGCAACCGAGACAGTTTGCGGCGTGGGCGCGGCCTGCGCGGTAAACAGGCAGAAGTTTAAGCATGATCATTCTTTTTCGCACACCATACTGGCTCTGGCTCCTGCCGTTGCTGGCGGTGCTGCTCTGGTGGCTCGGACGGCGCAGCCGCATGCCACGGGCGGCTCTGCTCCTACGCGGCCTGATCACACTGCTGATCGTGGTCTCGCTGGCCGATCCGGTCCGGCCGGGCACTGCCGGTCCCGCGCCGCTCCTGATTCTCGCGGATCAGTCGGCCAGTCTCACCGAGGACGTGCGCAACCAGGCATGGCAGATCGCGACCCGTATCGCCGAGGAGCGCGGCTCTGCTGAGACCACCGTCGCGGCGCTGGGTGAGGACGTCGTGATCGCGCCGGATCTTCAGCAGCCGCAGATCGATACTGATGGTACGAATATCGAGGCCGCGCTTCAGCTAGCCAAAGGCTTGCAGCCCAGCGGCGGGCGCGTGCTGCTGCTCTCGGACGGCGCGGCGACATCGCCCGGCGTGGACGAGGCTGCCCAGGCGCTGCGGGAGCAGGGCGTGGCTGTAGACGTGCTGCCGCTGGCCGACGACATCCAGGCCGACGCGCGCATCGTCGATATTTCGCTGCCTGCCGGTCTGCGCGCCGGCCAGAGCTTTCGCGGCGCGGTCACGATCGAAAGCACCGCCGCCACGAGCGCTACGCTGGTGATCTCGTTCAATGGACAGCCGGTCGCCGAGCAGGCACTGACGCTTTCGGAAGGACCAACCTCGATCCCGCTGCCGGGAACGGTGCCCGACGAGGGCTTGCAGCGCTTCCGGGCTGAGCTACAGATCGACGATACGCATGCCGAGAATAACGCGCTGGACACCACCGTGCTGGTCGGGCCACCGCCGCGCGTGCTTGTGGTCGAGCACCGGCCTGACAGCGCCGCCCAGCTACGCGATATGCTTGAGGCCCAGGGCGTCCAGAGCGAAGCTTTGCGACCCGCCGATGTTTCGAGCAGCCTCTCGGATCTGCGCCGCTTCGACGCGATTGTGCTACAGGATATTCCAGCCAGCGCGCTGTCGCTGGATCAGCAGTCAGCGTTGCGCGAGTACGTGCGCAGCATGGGCCACGGCCTGCTGGCGATCGGCGGCACCAGCAGTTACTCGCTGGGCGGCTACAAAGGCACGCCGCTGGAAGAAGTGCTCCCGGTGCGCATGGAAACGCCGCCCCGTCGCGAGCGGCAGCAGGTCGCGCTGCTGCTGATCATCGATCGCTCGGCAAGCATGTATGGCGCGACGCCGACGACCAACAAGCTGGAGCTGGCGAAAGGCGGCGCGATCGCAGCGACTCAGGTGCTGGTGCCTAACGACCGCGTCGGCGTGCTGAGCTTCGACACCGAGACCGAGTGGACGGTTCCGTTTACACGTATCGGCGAGGGGCTGGCGCTGAGCGAGATCCAGGATCGCATCGCCAGGCTGGACTTCGGCGGCGGCACCGACATCTACAAAGCGCTGGGCATCGGCCTGCCGCAGCTGGCGGAGCAGGATGCAGTCGTGCGTCATGCCGTGCTGCTGACCGATGGACGCTCGTTCACGGCCAACGCCGACGCCTACGATCGGCTGACTGAGCAGGCGCGCTCCTACGGCCTCACGCTCTCGACGATCGCGATCGGCGACGACGCCGACAAAGAGCTGCTGGAGCGGCTGGCGCAGCAGGGCGGCGGGCGCTACCATTTCGCCGCCGATCCGCAGGAGCTGCCGCGATTGACGCTGATGGAGACCGAGATCGCCCGTGAAGATCCGCGCGTCGAGGGCGAGTTCCAGCCACAGCCGGCCGGCGCGCATCCGATCGTGCGCGGCTTCGTGCCGAGCCAGTTTCCCAATCTGGAAGGCTATGTCGCGGTCACGCCCAAGCCCGAGGCCGAGACCGTGCTGCAATCGCCGCAGGAAGATCCGATCCTGACGGCCTGGCAGTATGGCCTGGGTCGATCGCTGGCCTGGACCTCGGATAGCGGCGAGGCCTGGAGCGGCAGCTGGCAGAGCTGGGGCGAGAGCGCGCTGCTCTGGACGCAGATGCTGGCCTACACCTTCCCTGACCCGAGCCAGGGACCGCTCACGGTTCGCATCGACCGCAGCGGAGACACGCCGATGATCGTGGCCGATGCGCGCGGCGACGACGGCACGCCGCTGGATCTGGCGGATGTCGGCGCGCGGGTGGAGGCGCCTGACGGTAGCGAATCCACGATCCGGCTCAAGCAGATCGCGCCGGGACAGTACCAGGCTCCGCTTGCCGCCGAAGATAACGGCGCGTACACCGTCGGCGTGGCGCTGCGCAAAAACGATCAGCAGCTTGAGGCCCAGGCGGGCTGGGCCAAGCCCTACGCCGCCGAGTTCGCGCTGCGGCCGGATCGGGCGCTGCTTGAGCGCATCGCGACGATCAGCGGCGGGCAGGTGCTCAGCTCGGCCGACGCAGCTGCCGACGCCGTGAAGGCCGAGACGCCGCGACCGACGCAGGCGTTCTGGCCCTGGCTGATCGGTGTGGCCGTGCTGCTCTGGCCGCTGGAGATCGCGCTACGCCGTGGCTGGCTGCGCCGCAGACGCTAAGCGCCGTGTTGCAAACAACGCGCGATTATGGTACAACATGAGCGCAGGGCCGCGTAGCTTAATAGCATAGAGCAAGAGTTTCCTAAACTCTAGGTTGTGGGTTGGAGTCCCACCGCGGTCACCACACACAGCGCGTCGTTCAACGGCGCGCTGTGTTGTTTTAAGCCTCGGCGCTGCGGAGGCCGATATGGCTCAGCGCCATCTGAAGATTGCTCGCGGTGTACAGCTCGCCCAGCTGTACGCCCAGCCCCACGATCGACTGCGCGACCTCGGGCCGGATGCCGACCAGCATCACCTCGGTGCCGAGCAGCTTGGCCGAGCGCACAACCGTCAACAATCCCAGCGCCACCTGGCTATCGACGAGCGGCACGCCTGTGATGTCCAGAATCAGATGCCGTGCTCGCCAGGTCTCCAGACTTTGCAGCGCCTGCTCCTGGATTTGCAGGATGCGCGTGCTGTCGAGCGCGCCGACCAGCGGCATAACCAGGGTGGTCTCGGTGATCGGTATGACCGGCACGCTCAGATCGCGAATCGTCAAGCGGTACGCCTCGACCTCGTCCAGCAGCCGCGTCTGCTCATCGACACGCCGCTGTACTTCGGCCAGCGCAGCTTGCACCTCGCGGGTCCGCTCGCTCACGGTCGCCTCAAGATTCGTGTTGGTAGCTTCCAGCGCCTGCGCCGCCGCTTCGGCTTCGTTGCGGGCCGTCTGCGCCGCCTGAAGCGCCAGCGATGTGCTCTGCGCGCCCAGGAAGCCCATCAGCGCCACCAGGACCGGCATCAAGATAATGCCAATGAGAATACCGGGGTTGATCTGATTTTTGGGAAATACCACGTACCCTACAACCAGCACAATCTCACAGATCGCCAGGATCGACCAGATCTGCTTAGGACGTAGCGTGAGACTTGCCATCAGCACGGAGAGCGAGATCAAAAACGCTCCTGACGAGAAGTTAGGAGTCATTGCAATACCAGCGCCGAAACCACTGATATTCGCGATGATCAGCAGCAGCGCCGCCTCTGTGACGTGAGCCTGCCGTGCCAGCCAGATCACGCCGAGCAAAATGAGAATACCCAACAGGATAATCAGCTGCGCGAAGAGCGCATTCTCCTGCTGGAAGGTAACAGGGATGAAGAGCAGCGCGAGGATAATGATTCCTAGAGCTAGCACGACCGTGTTGCGGCCACGCCGGCGAATCTCTTGGTCAGAGTGAGCTATCGTCAGCAGCCGGTCGAAGAATTGTCGCATAGGTTCTCTCAAGAGTCACATCATAGTGCTCAAGTAATATGGATCAAGCGCTGAGACCGCGTCTTTATAGCTGCAACGATCAATGTGTGCAATGTTTAGAGGAGAGTAGTGGTGTTGCGCTCTCGATCGTTGGGAGTGTAGGCGTGATCAAGAATGAATAGCAGCATTATAGGTGGATGCTCGATTGCATCGCAATAGGGCATTTGTATTGGAGAGAGCATAGCCGGTTGGGTGAAGGGACTTACACAATCCGCACTGACGCTCACCGCAGGCACTGCGTACGTCGATCAGCGGATATGCCAAAGATAGCGAGCTTTTCTAATTGGAGTAGCCAGGACGAGCAGCGCTCCAGGCTACTGCCGCACAACACACGGGTGACAGAGTTATCAGGGGCTACGCGCGAACTGTGGTGCGCCGGTTCAATCGCGCTGTTGGGCTGAGGTAGCATGAGCGTGCGCCGCGATCAGACGCTTGGGGGCGACCTGGCACCAGGCTGTGTAGAGCGCCTGCTGGAACAGGCCGCGCTCGATCCGTTCCAGCCGGACGTTCGTCGATCCTTGCTCACCCCAGGTGCCGGGGACCGCCGAGAAGATCTCGGGGCTGAGCTGCGCCAGCGCGGATTGGTCCGCGCGCGACAGCTTGAGCACGGCGCGCTGCTCGTCGGGCCAGAGCGTGGCAAAGATTTTATTTCTGACGCGAAACGAAGGCCGGCCCCAGTGGTCGTGCTCCTCAACCTCGGGCAGAGCGAGCGCCAGTGCTCGTACGGTCTCACAGTCGATCATGGAAGCGCCCCCTCAAAAGCTCAGCGGAGGCGGAGCTAGCTCTGGCCCTGTAGCGCGTCGATGCCGTTACTCACGCTGGTCTGAAGCTTGGCCAGGCGGTCTTGCAGATCGATCAGGACGCTGCGGGCATAGCGATCGGCCTCGGTGCGAATGCGCTCAGCCTCGCGCTCGGCATCGTCCAGGATCTGACGGCGCTCTTTCTCCAGCGCATCGACCAGCCCGCGCTCCTCAAGCATTCGCCGCGCCTCGGAGCGAGCCTGATCCAGAATGTGGTCACGCTGATCCAGCAGATGATGTGCCTCTTTGACCTCGGCAGGAATCGCCGTGCGCAGCCGATCGACCAGATCCAGCAGGCGGTCCTCGTCGATCATCAGCTTACGACCAAAGGGCACGCGCCGGCCCTCGGCGACCAGCGCTTCCAGCATATCGATCAGCCCATCGACGTCCTCGTCCTCGGACGTCGGCGCGGCAGGCGCGGCCTCATTGGCGGGCTGCTGCGAGTCGGAGAGCAGGGACTCAAGCAGGTTTTCAGGCTCGTGGGGCGATTGGCTCATGAAGCATCTCTCCGTCCATACGCGCGGCGTAGAGCGCGCTCGACGTGGGGCGCGACCATAAACTCGATGTTGCCGTCCAGCGCGGCGATCTCTTTGACGGCGCTGGAAGACAAAAAGCTAAACTCCTGGCTGGCCATCAGGCACACCACCTCAACCTCAGGGTAGAGCCGGTGGTTGATATGCGCCATCTGAAACTCGTGCTCGAAATCCGTCACGGCACGCAGCCCACGCACGATCACCTTCGCGCCGATGCGCCGGGCATAGTCCACGGTCAGCTCGCTATAAGTATCGACGCGCACGTTCGGCAAGTGTCCGACGGCCTCCGAGGCCAGCTTCACGCGCTCCTCGGTGGTGAACAGCAGATTCTTGAGCGGTCGGTCATATACGGCAAGGATCACCGTATCGAAGATCGCCGCAGCACGCTTCGCAACATCCATATGACCGTAGGTGATGGGATCGAAGCTGGCGGGATAGATAGCTAATGCCATAGCGGCCTACACATATGTTTAGGATTACCGCGCTGCGCTCAGGCGATCGCGCGGTTAATCATGCTCCTCAATATACTCATAGATGCTAAACGAGCTGTCGCCTAGCCGCCTGGTGGTCAGCTGCGTCAGGTTGCCGTAGCGCTCTTGCAGCGTCAGGCGCGGCCAGTGTCCTACAACCAGGATCGTTCCATCCTTGACCAGACGTGACGCCGCAATCGCTTCGATCGTCGTCTCGATTGTGGGGCTGGCGTAGGGCGGGTCCATCATGATTATATCATAGGGCTCGCCACGCGCCTGCGCGATCCAGCTTTCCACGCCCGACTGATGCACTTTGGCGCGATCCGCCAGCTTGGTATGCGCCAGGTTCTCGCGAATGACCTTGCACACCACGGCGCGCTGCTCGACAAAATCGGCCCAGGCGGCGCCGCGCGACAAAAACTCGATGCCGAGCGAGCCGGTCCCGGCGAAGAGATCCAGCACGCGGCCCTGAATCACCTCGTAGCCCGAGAGGATCGCAAAGAGCGACTCTTTGACGCGATCCAGCATCGGTCGCGTGCCGGAGTCGGGCGGGCCTTTAAGCTTGTGTCCTTTAGCGGAACCTGTGATCACACGCATAGCTGCTACAGGATAAAACAAGAACAGCAAACGGGCAACTGCCGCGATGCTGTTCTTCTACACGCCGGACGTCGCTGCTAGCGATTCGACTGCTCGCCGAGTTTGCCCTGGCCGCCAACCTCAAGACCTACATTCGCCCCGCTGTGCATATCGGCGGCGGCAGAGGTGCTGGTCCAGTGCAGCTTCATATGAAAACCCTGGCGTCCATCCTCATCCGCGATGGCCTCGACCCGAAAATCGACCTTGCCGCCGGGC
Source organism: Herpetosiphonaceae bacterium (assembly GCA_036401895.1). Lineage (GTDB taxonomy): Bacteria > Chloroflexota > Chloroflexia > Chloroflexales > Kallotenuaceae > LB3-1. The sequence goes on from DASWTW010000556.1 coordinate 19,584, forward strand.
GAAAGATGCAGCTCGCGCTGGCCTTTCCACACGTTGACATCGCCGCTGCGCAGCTCCTGCGCAAACTCCGCCAGAATATCGGCAACCTCGTGGGCCGAGCCAGTCATGTGCCAGCCTAGCTCGTCCTCTTTCTGATGTCCCGGATGCTGCGGCATAGAAACTCTCCTTTGCTTCGCTTGAGCTACCAGCAGCAACCAGGATGCCACGGCGAAGGAACAAAAGAACCAAGGAACAAGGGAACAAAGAAGAACCGAGAGCGGGGGAAGAACAAAGAACAAAGAGCAGAGAACAAAGGAGTACCGCTATTCCTCCTCGCCTTCCGCAGTGAAGCCGGAAGCCCAGCTGAGCGCGGGGCAGGGGGTTACGGTGTGAGGGCCTGACGAAAGAGCAAAAGGTCAAACGATCGGGATTCTTTTTGTTCCTTTGTTTGCCCGCCGATCACCTAGCTCGCCGCGTCCAGCTTCGGCTGCGTGCCGGTGACGATGAACGCGGTGCGCTCGGCGATGTTCACCGCGCGGTCGGCGATGCGCTCAAGGTTGTGCGCCACAAACAGCAGATGCAGCGCGCGCGTGGCCTCGTGCGGCGTGGACTGAATATGCTGAAGCATCGTCGCCTGGATCTCGCGATTCAGCTCGTCGACACGATCGTCGTCGCACTCAAGGCGGGCGGCAGCGCTGGCATCGCGATCCACGAACGCGGCAACGCTGAGCTGCAACATACGCTGGACCTGCTCGGTCAGCAGCTTGAGATTGGCCGGCGGCGCGATCTGCGGCTCGTCGGCGCTGCGCACAACCAGCGCGGCAATGCCCTCGGCGTAGTCGCCGATGCGCTCCAGGTCGTCGGCGATGCGCAGGGCCGCCAGCAGGAAGCGCAGGTCGGTGGCGAAGGGCTGCTGGCCGGCGATCAGATGCAGCACCTGCTCCTCGACGTTGGCCCGTCGCTCGTCGATCTCGTCGTCCTCGCGAATGATGCGCCGCGCCGACGCGACATCGTTGCGATGCAGTGCACTCATGGCGTGCGCGATCGCACGCTGCACCGCCTCGCTCAGCTGAAGCAGCGCTCGTTGAACCTCGCCTAGCTCGTGGATGTAGTGAGCGCGTGGTCTCATAACACTATTTCTAGCCGAAGCGCCCGGTGATATAGTCCTCGGTCCGCTTGTCGCGCGGCCGGTTGAACATATCGTCGGTAGTCGCGTCCTCGATGATCTCGCCCATCAAGAAGAAGACCGTGCGATCCGAGGCCCGCGCCGCCTGCTGCATGTTGTGCGTCACCAGCACGATCGTATAGTCGCGCTTCAGCTCCATCAGCAGCTCTTCGATCTTGAGCGTGGCGATCGGATCGAGCGCTGAGGCCGGCTCGTCAAGCAGCACCACGCCGGGCTCGACGGCGATCGCGCGCGCGATGCAGAGCCGCTGCTGCTGGCCGCCCGACAGCGACAGCGCCGACTGCTTCAGCTTGTCTTTCACCTCGTCCCACAGCGCGGCCCGGCGTAGCGAGCGCTCGACCACCTCGTTCATGTCGACCTTCATGCTCAGCACTCGTGGGCCAAAGGCGACATTTTCGTAGATCGACTTGGGAAACGGATTCGGCTTTTGAAACACCATGCCGACCAGACGGCGCAGCGAGACCACATCGACCTCGGGGCTGAGAATGTTCATGCCGTCCAGCAGAATCTGGCCCTCGGTGCGCGTGCCGGCGATCGTATCGTTCATGCGATTGAGGCAGCGCAAAAAGGTTGACTTGCCACAGCCCGACGGCCCGATCAGCGCCGTGATCGAGCGCTCCCGGATCGGCAGCGAGCAATCGAAGAGCGCTTGTTTCGAGCCGTAGTAAAAGTCGAGATGTTGAACGTCAATTTTTACCGGCAGATCAGCGGTCGGCTGAACTGATGGCGAAACTTGAACGTATGAAGCCTGGGGCATAGATTACTCCAAATCATCCGCACGGGAAGGAACCATAATCGTAGTGTGCCATGATTTGGGACGAGTCGCAAGGATAAGCTTTCCGTACTCCACAGCGCAGCCTACCCGAAGCGTCCGGTGATATATTCCTCGGTGCGCTTGTCTTTGGGCTTGGTAAACACCTGATTGGTATCGCCAAACTCGATCAGCATGCCGGCCCGATCGCTGTCGATCATAAAGAACGCGGTGTGGTCCGAGGCCCGCGCCGCCTGCTGCATGTTGTGCGTCACAATCACGATCGTGTATTGTCGCCGCAGTTCGAACATCAACTCCTCGATCTTGAGCGTCGAGATCGGATCGAGCGCCGAGCAGGGCTCGTCCATCAAGATGATCTCGGGCTCGATCGCCAGGGCGCGCGCGATGCAGAGCCGCTGCTGCTGGCCGCCCGAGAGCGACAGCGCCGACTGCTTCAGCTTGTCTTTCACCTCGTCCCACAGCGCGGCCCGGCGCAGACAGTTCTCGACATGCTCGTCCATCGCCGAGGTCGAGCCGCGCCAGCCGTTGATGCGTGGCCCAAACGCGATGTTGTCATAGATCGACTTAGGAAACGGATTCGGCTTTTGAAAGACCATGCCGATGTAGCGCCGCACCTCGACGACATCCACCGAGGTATCGTACAGGTTGCGGCCATGAAAAAGCACCTCGCCCTCCACGCGCGCGCCCGGCACCAGATCGTTCATGCGGTTGAACGAGCGCAGCACCGTGCTTTTGCCGCAGCCGGAAGGACCGATCAGCGCCGTGATCCGCTGGGGCCGAACCTCCAGGCTCACACCTTTGACGGCGCGAAAGTTTGAATAAAATATGCTCATGTCCCGCGCTTCGATGGCGCAGGTTCCGTTATGTACAGCAGCTTGGGTCATAAGTTATAAGCTCCTCCGAAAGCGATTTCGCAGGACAATCGCCACCGAGTTCATCGAAAGCAGCAGCACCAGCAGCACCAGAATCGCCGCCGCCGCGATCTTGCGAAACTCTTCTTGGGGCTGTGAGGTCCAGTTGTAGATCAAGATCGGCAAGGCCGTGAAGCGCGCAAACGGTCCGTCGGGATCGGTGACAATGTAGGTCGAGGCGCCGACCACGATCAGCGGCGCAGTCTCGCCGATCGCGCGCGACATCGCCAGGATGTTGCCGGTCAGAATGCCGGGAAAAGCCACCGGCAGCACATGATGCCAGATCGTCTGCCACTTGGTCGCGCCGAGCGCCAGGCTGGCCTGCCGCAGCGAGTTGGGCACCGCGCGGATCGCCTCCTGGGCGTTGATGATGATCAGCGGCAGGATCAGCAGCGCCATGGTGAGCGCGGCCGCCAGGATCGTGCGCCCGTTGTCGTTGTTGAGCCCGACGAAGCGACCACTGGTGATCAGGTTCAGCGCGCGCACAAAGATCGACAGGCCGAGCATACCGTAGATGATCGAGGGCACGCCCGCCAGGTTGTTGATATTGGTCTGAATGATGCGATTCAGCCGGTTGCGGCCCGCGTACTCCTCAAGATAGATCGCCGCGCCCACGCCGAGCGGAAACGCCACCAGGATCGTCAGGCCGATCATCCAGAGCGAGCCCATGATCGCCGTGCGCACGCCCGCGAAATCGGGACGGCTCGACATCGGCGTGTTCAAGAAAGCCCAGCTCAGCCACGAGCGAAACTCCAGCGTCGCGTCGGGATAATCCTCGCGCATCTCCTGGTCGACCAGCGAGCGCCGCAGCAGCGAGTCGGTCAGCGTCCAGCTGTGTACCACGCGCTGTCGCGCGACCTCTTCCAGCACCAGCGTGTAAACCTCGTCCTTGGTGCGGCTTTCCATCGGATTTTCGCGGTTCAGCGTGCGGAAGCGACCGGCCGAAACGTTCTCCTGAAGGATCGTGACCAGCTCTTGCTGCGTGACTTCTTCCAGCGGACGGTTGCTCAGCAGTGCGGCCGGCTGCTGGCGATACTCAAGCGCCACGTAGCCAAACGCGCGATCCACGATGTTATACAGCAGCAGCGCCAGCGCCACCAGCGCCACCACGAGTGACATGAGCAACAGCCCGCGCCAGACGGTGCCGCTGCGACGCCGGGCCGCGATATTGCGCGTCAGCGCGTCGCCGGAGGGCAGCAGTGTTTGTGCCTTGGGCTGAGTTTTTGTTTGTTCGATCATTAGGCCCTCACCCCCAACCCCTCTCCCGCTGCGGCAGGCGAGGGGAGTGTCGGTACTGCTTTATTCCCTGTTCTTTGCTCTTTGTTCTTTGTTCTTTCCCTAGGTTCTTGGTTCTTGGTTCTTGGTTCTTGGTTTTCTTTCATTCGTACACCTCGCGGAAGCGCCGCACGATTCGCTGGCTAAGAATGTTGAGCGCCAGCGTCATCACAAAGAGCGTCAGACCGATCGCGTACACGCTGGTGTAGTCGATCGAGCCGTAGCTGATGTCGCCGCCGCTGATGCGCGCGATATGGCCGGTCATGGTCTCGGCGGCTTTGAACGGGTTGAAGGTAAAGAAAGGCCGTCCACCCGCCGCGACTGCCACGATCATCGTCTCGCCGATGGCGCGCGAGATGCCGACGATAAACGCCGCCACAATGCCCGAGAGCGCCGCCGGCAGCACGACCCGCGTGGCGACCTCCAGCCGCGTCGCGCCGAGGCCATACGCGGCCTCACGCAGCGAGCGGGGAACCGCGCTCAGCGCGTCCTCGCTCATCGAGCTGATGATCGGAATGATCATGATGCCCATCACGATGCCCGCCGAGGCGACGTTTTGAAAGTCCACCGTGCCACGTCCAAAGATGCGCTGAAGGATCGGCGTCATAAAGGTCAGCGCGAAAAAGCCATAGACCACGGTCGGCACGCCGGCCAGCACTTCCAGGATCGGCTTGAGAATGCCGCGCATCCGAGGCGTCGCATATTCGCTCAGATAGATCGCGGCGCTAAGGCCAATCGGCAGCGCCACTAGCATCGCGATCACCGAGGTCATCAGCGTCGCGTTGACCAGCGGCAGGATGCCGAATTGGCCGATCGAAGGTTGCCAGAGTGTTTTAGTCAAAAAATCAGTGATCGTAACGCGCTCATCCGCAAAAAAGAGCAGCGCCTCGTTGGCCAGCACAACCACAATCCCGATCGTCGTCAAAATCGAAACCATGCCACACAGAAAGAGCAGGCCTTGAATAATAGTTTCGCCAATCCGGCTGCGCTTTTTTAGCTGACTTGCAATATCTCGTTGTCGCGTCGCTATGCCTGTACGCTGCCCGGCGACATCTAAACGTTGTTCCATACCCTGGCTCTCCTTCTGTGAGCGTCAGCATATTTCTAAACAAGGCTGCGAGGATGCGAAATCTACTTCGCATCCTCGTTCCGTCATCCGGCCAAATTGGGCTTACTTGGTCGCGTCAAGGAAGGCCTGCTTGGCTCCGTTGATCGCTTCCTCGCTGGCCGGGAAGTAGCCGACATCGATGATCTCGTCGTTGACGGTCGTCAGGTAGAAGTTGATGAACGCGCCGACCTGCGGCTTCTCCTTGATGATCTCGGCGGTCGAGTAGATGAAGAGCGGGCGCGACAGCGCGTACTCGCCGTTCTCGGCGGTCTCCTCGGTCGGCTCAACACCGTCGATCGAGAGGATCTTCAGGCGGTCCTTGTTCTCCAGGTAGTAGGCGTAGCCGAAGTAGCCGATCGCGTTGGGGCTGCTCTCGACGCCCTGCACCAGCACGTTGTCGTTCTCGCTCTGGGTCGGGTTCTGACCCTGGAAGGCCGTAATCTTGGCTTCGTCGTCCTCAAGCACAACCTCGGCGAAGTAGTCGTAGGTGCCGCTGTCGGTGCCGGGGCTGTAGAGCTGAATCGCCTCCGCCGGGTAGCTCGCGTCGACATCCGACCACTGCTTGAACTCGCCGGTGTAGATCTTACCCAGCTGCTCCAGCGTCAGGTTGGTCAGGAAGTCGTTCTCGCTGCTGACCACGATCGCCAGCGCGTCGGTGCCGACGCGGAACTCGATCGGGTTGCGGTTGATCGCCTCGCAGTTAGCTTTTTCTTCGTCCTTGATCGGGCGGCTGGCGTTGGCGATGTCGGTCTCGCCGGCCTCGCAGAAGCGCTGGAAGCCCGCGCCGGTGCCGACCTCGTCGACCGAGACCGTGCCCGCGTAGCCCTCTTCTTTGAACCGTTCGGCCAGGCGCTGGCTCAGCGGAAAGACCGTCGAGCTGCCCGAGGTGACAACATCACCCGAGACGGCAGCCGGATCGACTTCGGGCAGCTCGACCATCGCGCCGCCGGCCGTCGAGGTCTCGCTTGCCGCTGCGCTGGCCGAAGCTTCCGGCGATGCTGAGGCTTCTGCGCTGGCCGAAGCTTCCGGCGATGCTGAGGCTTCCATGCTTGGAGACGCTTCCATGCT
>DASWTW010000557.1:0-2949 GCA_036401895.1 Herpetosiphonaceae bacterium
TATCTCGCTCAACATTCCCAAGCAGAAGATCACTGTGTTTACAGGCGTCTCCGGCTCCGGCAAATCGTCGCTGGTCTTCGACACAATCGCCGCCGAGGCCCAGCGCCAGCTCAACGAAACGTTTACGGCCTTTGTGCAGGGCTTCCTGCCGCACTACGGCCAGCCGGATGTCGACGGCATCGAGCACCTGAACGCGCCGATCATCATCGATCAGAAGCGCGTGGGCGGCGGCTCGCGCTCGACGGCCGGCACCTACACCGACATCGCCGTGCTGCTGCGGCTGCTCTTCTCGCGGGTTGGACAGCCGTATGCCGGCCCGGCCTACGCCTTCTCGTTCAACACGCCGCAGGGCATGTGTCCCGAGTGCGAGGGCATCGGCAAGACCGTGCAGCTGGATCTCGATAAATTCCTGGATCGCAGCAAGTCCCTGAACGAGGGCGCGATCCTGCATCCCGAGTTCAAGGTCGGTAAGTGGATGTGGAAGATGTACCCCATGTCGGGCCTCTTCGACAGCGACAAGCCGATCCGGGACTACAGCGACGAGGAGCTACAGGCGCTGCTGCACGGCAAGGAAGATCTAAAAGTTTCCTGGGGCGAGTTCGGCTCGAAGTACGAGGGACTGGTCGAGCGCTTCAACCGCATGTACATCAAAAAAGATGCGGCGGCCATGTCCGAGCGCAACCGCGCAGTCTTCGAGCAGTTCACCACCTCGCAGATTTGCCCGCTCTGCCACGGCGCGCGGCTCAACCAGGCGGCGCTGGATTGCCGGATCAATGGCCGCAACATCGCCGAGCTTTCCAACCTGGAGGCCACCGAGCTGATCACATTCCTGGAAGATTTGACCGAGCCGGTCGCGGTGAGGCTGGCGGCCAAGCTCAAGGAGCGCTTGCAGCACCTGGTGGACATCGGCCTCGGCTATCTGAGTCTCAGCCGTGAAACCTCCACGCTCTCCGGCGGCGAGTCGCAGCGCGTCAAGATGATCCGCCACCTGGGCAACAGCCTGACCGAGATGCTGTACATCCTGGATGAGCCCAGCGTGGGACTGCACGCCCGCGATGTCGCCCGGCTCAACAACCTGCTGAAAAAGCTGCGTGACAAAGGCAACACCGTGCTGGTCGTCGAGCACGACCCGGATGTGATCGCGATCGCGGATCATGTGGTCGACATCGGGCCAGGGGCCGGGACGCACGGCGGTCACATCGTGTTTCAAGGCAGCTATGCCGCGCTCAAGCACGCCGACACGCTGACCGGCCAATTCCTCAAACAGCATCTGCCGGTCAAACAAACGGTGCGCCGTCCAACCGGGCAGATGGTGATCAAGAACGCCAGCCTGCACAACCTGAAGAACGTCACGGTGAGCATTCCCACCGGCGTTCTGACGATCGTGACGGGCGTGGCCGGCTCCGGCAAAAGCACGCTGATCAACGATGTATTCCTGGCCCAGCACCCGGATGCGCTGGTGATCGACCAGTCGCGCGTGACGGCCAATAGCCGCTCGGCGCCCGCGACCTACACCGGCATCATGGACGACATTCGCCAGGCGTTTGCCAAAGCCAACGGGGTCAGCGCCTCGCTCTTCAGCTTCAACTCGGCGGGCAGCTGCGAAAACTGCAACGGCCTGGGCGTGGTCTACACCGACCTGGCATTCATGGAAGGCATCGTCTCGACCTGTGAGATCTGCGAGGGCAAGCGCTTTAAATCCGAGGTGCTGGCGTACCATCTGCGCGGCAAGACCATCAGCGATGTGCTGGACATGACTGCCGAGGAGGCGCTGGCTTTTTTCACTGAGAGAAAGATCAAGGCCGTGCTGCAAGCCATGAACGACGTCGGGCTCAGCTACCTGAAGCTGGGCCAGCCGCTCAGCACGGTGTCGGGCGGCGAAGGACAGCGCCTGAAGCTGGCTACCGAGCTGCACAAGCAGGGCAGCGTCTACGTGATGGACGAGCCTACCACCGGCCTGCACCTGTCGGACATCGGCCTGCTCATGGGCATCATCGACCGGCTGGTAGACGCCCGGAACACAGTGATCCTGATCGAGCATCATCTGGATGTGATCCGGCAGGCCGACTGGATCATCGACCTGGGACCGGAGGGCGGCAGCGCCGGAGGAGAGGTGTTGTTCGAGGGACCGCCGCACGCCTTGAAAGACTGCCGGCGGAGCCTTACGGCGCGCTTCATCTAGCATTCTAGAACAGCGAAACAAAGAACAAAGAACAGAGGAGTTATTCTCTGTTCTTTGTTCTGTATAAGGATTACGAGTGGAGCTATGAGCTGGCCAACACCGGCTGAGCGCGCGGAGCGATCGGGCGGATCTTCCAGCGCTGGTAGGCCACGAAGGTCGCCATCGCCAGCAGGATCGTCGTGGTGAGCGCGCTTGAGTATTCGGCACGTACCAGATGCATTACAGTGGCGGCAACCATTACGATCATCACACCGGCGGCGGCAAGCTGCGTCAGCCAGGGCAGAATACGGGTGACACCCGGCGCGATCAACCCGATCGCCGCGAGGACTTCGGCCACGCCCAGGAAGAGGCGGAATCCGACACCAAGCTGGGCGTTCATCATTTCCACGTACTCAGCCGGTGGATTCAATAACATAATGCCGTGGGCCAGGAAGACTACCGCCAGAAGCACTTGCAACGTCCAAATCAGCTTGTTCATAACCTTACGCTCCTATCATGCTAAGCCGGGCTGTGAAGTTTCAGCCGTATCGGATTGACTGTGTGTATTCTATGCCACCCTTGTGACAGGAAGCGTCACAACGATCGACGAATTACGAGATGGAATACAATCTGCTGAAGTAAGCTGAAGGAATGATTAAATATGTGGAGGTGTGATGGATACCTGGCGAGCCAATCTGCTGACGACGAGTGAAGAAATTCGCGGTTTGCTGGCACAGACGCGGCGCGTAGCAGTGCTCGGTATGCGCTCGGAGCGTAATCCCGGCATG
>DASWTW010000558.1:0-5517 GCA_036401895.1 Herpetosiphonaceae bacterium
ATAATACTCGACGGAGTCGACGGCGTAGATCCGCGGCGTGAACAGCGGCAGAAGCAGCGCAAAAGCCAGGACCAGGACCAGCAGGCCGCGATCCCAGTGGCGTGCGCGGTTATAGCTCAGTAATAAAGGTTGGGTTATCGCCATGATGGGGTATTGTACCGTATAAACATCGAAGCGCCGGCAGGCTGCCAGCGCTCCAATCGACTGCTTGTGTTGTGACGTGAGCTATTTACTCGTCAGCGGTATGTGCGTGAAGAACTCCAGCCGGGCCACGTTCACCGAGGCGCTCTTCATCGCCGTCGAGCCGTTGCCCGCGCCGTCGAGGTAGCGGATATAGATGGTGTAGTTGGTGTTGGGCTGGAAGTTACCGACCAGGCCATCGGCCATGTTCCAGCGCAGCGTCGACGGAAGCTCGCCGAAGCGGATCTGGCCGTAGCGCTCCCAATCCGTCGTGCTGGGCGCGCCGTCGTCGGTCGCCTTGACGGCGACCCAGTAGCCCCAGTAGCCCTTGCCGGCACCCGCGCCAGGGAACATGTTATCGGTCACCGACGGTGTGCCGACGGTTACCGTCGCGATACCGCCTCGGGTCGACATTGTCGTGGGCATGGTGGCCGAGGCACCGGTCACGGCCGGCGCTTCGTTATCATACGCGATCTGTACGGTGGTCGGCGCGGTCGTTTCGTTGTCGACCATATCGCGCGCATACACGTCGAACTCGTAGATGCCCTGGCCGGTGCCTGCCGTAAACTGGACGTTGGCGCTGACGTAGCCGCCGTTGATTGCGCGCCAGGCCGGATCGCTGGCCGCCGGCTTGGCCTCGCCCTTCTCGACGATCGCGTAGCTCTTGACGCCGCTGCACTCTTCCATGGCGCCGTTCACCAGCAGATTGAAGCGCTCCTCACGCGTGAAGAAAACATCGCCCGAGGGAACCATAGCCACGTTGAAGTCGTTGAGCGGCTGGTTGAATGCTACGTTGGGGTTGCGCGCCTGGGCGGTGATCCGCGCGCTGGGATCGTAGGTGATCGTGCCGGCGAACATCGGCGAAACGTTGCTGCCGTCGCCCAGCCGTCCATAGATCGTGTGGACGCGGCACTGGCCATCGCTGGTGTTGAGATTGAGCGTCGTGTTAACCGAGGGATTCGCAAAAGCGCTGGTGGGAGCGCCCGGATCGACGCCGTCGGCAAGGCTATAGCTGGTCGCCGGGCCGGTCGAAGTGTTGGTGATGGTAACGTTGACCGACTGCTGATTGGTGAAGGCCGCGCCATTGTTGATCGTCAGGCTGCCGCTGAGCGGGACCGAGACCTGTGTTTTGACCTGCGCATAGCGGATGAACTGGCCGCCCGCGAAGGATTCCCAGAAAATATGCGCCAGCGCGGTGCCGCTACTCAAAGTCGCCGTCAGGCTCAGGTTGGCTTTGAACGCAGGGCCGTCGCGCGAAACAACCTGCGGCGTGGTCCACGGATCGGTCGGCGTTTTGAAGCTGTACCACGCGTCGAACTGGCTATTGCCGGCCTGCTGGCTGATCCAGGCCAGATGCAGATTATTCTGAGCGTCAGCCACAATGCTGACCGGGCCGGCGACGCCGTTATGCGGAAACGGGTTTTCGATGGTCCACTGGCCAGCGGCATTGCGATAGCCGACGAACACGCCTTGCTGGATATTGCGCCAGGCCGCGACTGGCTGGCCGCTGGGCGCTACAGTGACAGTGGGATTGAAATTATTCGTGGCGCTGGTGACTTTAACAGGTACAAAGGTGCTGCCGTTGAACTCGCCGACATACACGTTGCCGTCGACGCCGGTCCAGCTCAGAAAGACCTGTCCGCTCGGCCCGGCTGCCAGGCTGGGCACGCCCGCGTAGGTGCCTTTTGGCAGTGCCACATCGACCATGCCCGACCAGGAAACACCGCCGTTATCCGAGAAGCTAAAGCCGATATAGGCGTCAGGATTCGAGCCTTGATGCCGCCAGGCCGCGAAGATACGCCCGTTGGAGGCGATAGTGGTCGAGATATAGTTGGCGAAGTTCTGTCCCGTGGCGGCGGTATGCGTATCGGACCATGCGCCGTTGGTGTTGCTGCGATGGCGAATGGTGCCGCCGTTATCGATCCAGACCACATGCACAACGCCGTTCCTGGAGGTGGTTGCCGCATTGAAGAAGCTGCTGTTGCCGCCGATCGAGCCGATCACCGGATTTGTGATTGCAAAGCCCTGAGCGGTCTCGGCACGCACCGCGTGATTGGCCTGATTCGGCGTGGCCCAGACGACGTGGAGCTGACCATTAGCCACGGTTGCCGAGGGGAATTTATGACTACCGGTGGCAGGCGTGATCGTTTCGGCGTATTGAAACACCGGCTGCGGCGCGGCGGCCTGAGTCGGCGGAGCGGCCCACGCGATCGTGCTAAGTGCCAGCAGCGCCAGCAATGAGTACAACCTTGTTCTCATGACAACGTTCCTTTATATCAGAATGTACGGGTGCAGGTTCACAGAACCTTGTCGGGAAAGGATCTCAGCGATCCGGCCCAGGTGACGTCGGCGCGCTCCTGCTCGGCAACGTCGATCCTCACTGCGTACGAAGGCACGGGCAGCCGATGTCGAGAAACGTGCCGGCTGGGGGGATGTGCCCATCTAAAAAGGGATAGTGCCACACGCTTACGCATGGCACTATCCCCAAGGAACGCTATGTTTGACGGTCTTATCGTCCTACTAGCAAGTGGGCGGAACTTCGACCACGGGCTTCGACACCATCGGGAAGAAGATCGGATTCTGGTAGAGCGCACGAACGCCGCTCACCTCGTCGCCGCTGCTCGCCGCCGACACATCGCAGCCGATGCCGTTGATGCGCACACGAGCATAGCGGATATACTGCCCGCCGCCGAACGACTCGACCGCGATGTGCGCGTAGCCAAACTGCGATTGCAAGCTCACGGCCATGTCGATACCGGCTTTGAACGCGCCGTTGTCGTTCGAGACCAGGAACGGATTGGAGAAGAACTGGCCGGGCTTTTGCACGGCATACCAGGCATTGGTCTGGTTGTTCTGCCTGCTCAGCCAGGTTAAGTGAACATTATCACGCTTATCGACGGCGATCGAGACTGATGAAATCTCGGGATACGCCGGGAAGGCTCGCGAGAAGCCCCAGTTGCCGTCTGGCTGGCGTGAGCCGTAGTACACGCCCAGAGCGACGCTGCGCCACGCGATGTAGGGCCGTCCGTCGCTGGACATGGCGATCGATGGGTTGAAGAAATCTTTGGTGCCGCCAAGCCGCTGGCAGGTAATACATTCGGTGCTGAAATCGTTACCGACCCAGGTAGCCATATAAATATTGCCATCAACACCAGTCCAGCTAATATAGGCCGGATGATTCGTCGCGCCGGCCACAATATCGGGACGGCCGGCGTAGATGCCGCGGGGCGTGTTCACATCCCTGATAATCGGCCAGCTCACGCCGGTCGTGTTCGAGTAGGCAAAGCCCAGGTTGCCGTCATTCGCGCCCTGATGCCGCCAGGTGATAAAAACCTCGTCGTTGCCGCGCACCGCGATGTTCAAGGTGTTGGCGAAGTTCTGGCCGGCGGCAACCGTATGCACAGGCGACCATGTGGTTCCTGTTCGGCTGAGGTGGAAGATATTGCTGCCGCCATTGATCCAGGCGTAGTGGATCGTGCCGTTGGCGCTGGTGGCAACCGCTGCGTTGAAATAGGTGCTGTTATTGCCGACGCTGCCCAGCCTGGAATTTGTAAACGCGCTGTTTGGCTCAAGGCTCTCGCCGAAGTTGGCCTCGTTCGGCGCGCTCCAGGCCACATAAACGCTGCCGTTGGCTACCGCCAGGGAAGGCCATTTGTTGGCAGCATTCCCGGTAATATTGAGACCTGCTTCCAGCACCGGCTGCGGCACGGCTGCCGTGGTTGTGGCGGCTGGTATAGTGAGAGCTGTTAGCGCAAAAACTACGGCTAACAAAAGCTTGAACGACTTCATCCGACCTGCTCCTTACTTTCTGTACAGCATCCAAACCGTTAAACGTGTCACCAGAGGACAAACTGGTGCACCTGTGCCGGGCTGCGTTCGCGGGCGGGCGAGAGCATACGACGAGCACAAGACGACTGCCGGTGGTGCTGAATATACCGTACGATGCTTGATCGATCAGGGATGATCGCGACGAGTGATCAGAAACGTCGTACGCAACGGCGGGGGAGAACGCACCGGCCCTAACATTATGTTGTGGGCGGCGGCATTGTACCAGTCGTTCTCGATCCGGGCAAGAGTCTTTTATGACCAGTATGTGACTTTTAGGCTATTGATTTATTATGGCTTTTTAGTGTCGCGATCTTGCACTATTACCAGAATTCTGTCACTGATAGCAACATGGTATACTGCCGCGAAATTTCTGATACACAGCTAGCTCAAACATGATGATGATAGACGATAGATCTGGTGAACGAACGCTGACGCGCACGCCGCCGCGCGAGTCCTGGCGCTGGCGGCTGCTGGTATTTTTGGGCTATCTCCTCGCGGCGGTGATCTTTACCTGGCCGCTGGCGCTGCACTGGCAGACCGGCGTAATCCAAAAAGGTAGCGTGCCGATCGATGCCGGGCAGGGCATCTGGAATCTGTGGTGGGCGCGGCACAGCCTGCTCAATGGCCGCGATCCGTATCTGACCCGCTTTCTGTTCTACCCGCTGGAGATCGATCTTTTCTGGCAGACGCTGAGCCTGCCCAACGCGCTGCTGAGTCTGCCGGCGCTGCTCTGGCTCGGCCCGATCGCGGCGTTCAATCTGATCACGCTGCTCTCGTTTGGGCTGGGCGGCTATTTCGCGTACCGGCTGGCGTACGGCGTGCTCGACGATCGCATCGGCGCGCTGGCGGCCGGCTTTGTGTACGCGTTCTCGGCGTATCACATGCAGCTGGTGCTCGGCGGCCCGATGGAAGTGATCGCGGTCCAGTGGATTCCGCTCTACATCACGCTGCTGATGGGCGCGCTCCGGCAGCCTTCGCCCAGGACGATTCCCCTGGCCGCGCTGGCGCTCACGATCACGACGCTGGCGAGCCAGTACTACGGGCTGTACAGCGCGGTCTACACCGTGGCGCATGTTGGCATGGTGCTGCTGCTGACCGACAGCTGGCCGCGCCGACGCAGGCTGCTGCTCAGCGCCGCCGCGATCGCCGGGCTGTGGATCGCCGCGCTGCTGCCGCTGGTCTGGCCGCTCTCCACGATCGGCGCCGCGCCGCCCGAGGACTGGTACGAGCGCCAGGTCTTTCACTCGGCTCAGCTGGTCGATTTCCTGTTTCCCAGCACGCTCCATCCCTGGTGGGGCGCGTGGTCGCAGCGGACATTGGGCGCGATCCATCCCTACGGAACCGAGATCGGCGCGTCGTTTGGGATCGCGATCTATGGGTTGCTGATCTACGGTGTGCTTCGGCAGCGCAGACGAGCCTGGCCCTGGCTGGTGCTGGCGCTGGTGACGCTCCTCTTCGCGCTTGGCCCCGAGCTTCAGTTTGGTACGCGATCAACCGGCGTGCCGCTGC
>DASWTW010000559.1:0-62091 GCA_036401895.1 Herpetosiphonaceae bacterium
CATAGTCGAGGGAATTGCTGTGAAACGGCAGGCTACAGGCTTCGCCATAGAAATCGGCCAGACAGCGCTCGCCGGCAAACTCATGAAACTTATCAACATAGATCGGCTTGATACCATCGATCGGGGTTTTAAAAGCGCCGATCTCGACGCCGGTTCCTTTGAGCCATTTGCTGGTCTTATCCAGGTGATTCATAATCCTTTGGCCGCGACCCCTGCCGCGTGCGGTGGGGAAGAAGCCGCATCCTCCTTTCAAGGTGTGACGGTACCTGTCACAGTGATGTGATACGCTACTGCTGTGCAAGGCACTCTCGCGGTACACGAGAGCAATGGTTTCGCACCTTTCCAACTCACGGTAGGAGGTTGCAGCAAGTACCTTCCGTTGCTGCGTAAAACCGGGACGGGTTGTACTAGTCTGGTGACCGTCAACTCGCCAATGGCGCTCTGTCGAGGTCCGCATGTGGAATCACTGGGTCAAAACATGCGAATCTCCGTCAGGTCTGTGGCTTAACAGATGCTCCGAAAACTGGAAGCGCAAGCGCCGTAGCGTGCTATGGCGTCGTTGACCTATATCCTCTCGTACACATCATCGGGATTGACACTACGAGTGTGAGCGTCCGTTGTTGCCGACAAGCTGGGCAAAAATGATTCGCCCGGTGTTGGTCTGATACACGCGTGTCACCACGACCGGCACTTCCGAGCCGAGCAGATGGCGCGCTTCCTCGACGACAACCATCGTGCCGTCCTGCATAAAGCCAACGCCCTGCTCGCGCTCGCGGCCTTCCTGGCGGATTGTGACGTGCATATGCTCGCCGGGCAAGAACGGCACGCGCAGCGTATCGGCCAGATTGTTGAGATTGAGCACCTCGACGCGCTGAAGCTCGGCGATGCGGTGGAGGTTCGAGTCGTTGGTGATCAGCCACATGTTTTCGGCCTTGGCCAGCACCACCAGCTTATCGTCGACGTCGCGCATACCGGGAACATCGGCGTCGCTGATCTCGATCGTGATGATGCCGCCCTCCTGGATCGTGCGCAGAACATCCAGGCCGCGCTTGCCCTTCATCCGCGTCAGATCGTCGGGCGAGTCGGCCAGCTGCTGTAGCTCTTGCAGCACGAAGCGCGGGATCACCAGCCGCCCGTTGAAGAAGCCAGTCTTGACAACATCCGCGATGCGTCCGTCGATGATTACACTCGTATCGACCAGAAAGCGCCGTGCGGTGGTGGAGCTGACCGGCTGCTCCTGGCGCGAGTAGATCAGATCCAGGAGATCGTTTTTGCGCCAGTTGATCACCACCGCGCTGACGTAGGCGCAGACCAGCGCGCTGACGAACGGCAGATACGCGCCCAGCAACCCCGGCAGATGCGAGACCGGAAACGACAGCAGCACGCCGACGATCAGGCCCAGCAGCAGGCCGATGCTGGTCGCCACCAGATCCAGCGACGGCATCGTGCGGGCGCGGCGCATAGTGGCTCGGAACGGATACAGAATCAGATACGGCGTGAGCACCAGGCCCAGGCCCAGCCCCGACAGCACCAGCAACATCGTGCCGATCTGCTGGTCGGTTGTCGGCGGATTGAGCGAGTTCGTACTGCCGAAATACCAGCCGACGTAGCCGAGCACCAGCGCGCCCAGGACGCGCACATAAAAATTAGCCGTAAACTTCACGGCGATCTTCGTCCTCCGGTTTTCCGACGAGCGCCTGACGAATCCCCGCATCCAGCGAGCGCACACCTTCGAGTTTCACCCCGCCGCTGATGTTGGGCGTTCCCGCCGGGCTAGGATACAATGCACGAGTAAAACCAAGCTTCGCTGCCTCGCCCAGCCGCCGCTCAAGCTGCCCCACGCTGCGCAGCTCACCCGACAGGCCGATCTCGCCGACGAGCGCAAGGTTCGGATCGACGCGCTGGTTGCGAAACGACGAGGCGATCGCGGTCGCCACCGCCAGATCTGCGGCCGGCTCTGTGATGCGCATGCCGCCGACGACGTTCACATAGATGTCCTGGTTGAAGAGCGGAATCCCGACGCGCTTCGAGAGCACCGCGATCAGCATCGTGAGCCGGTTGGGATCGAAGCCGTTGGCCGTGCGGCGCGGCTGCGGGTTTTGCGTGTGCGAGGTCAGCGCCTGGATCTCGACCAGAATCGGGCGCGTGCCTTCCATCGTCACCGCAACCGTCGAGCCGGGCGTGCCCGCGCTGCGCTCGGCCAGAAACACCTGCGAGGGATTGTTGACCTCGATCATGCCCGTCTGCGTCATCTCGAAGACGCCGACCTCATCCGTGGAGCCAAAGCGATTCTTCTGGCCGCGCAGCATACGATACTGGTGAAAGCGGTCGCCCTCAAGATACAGCACCACATCCACGATATGCTCCAGCACACGCGGCCCGGCGATCGTGCCTTCTTTGGTCACATGTCCGACCAGAAAGATCGGAATGCCGCTGTCTTTGGCGACACGCAGCAGCCGCAGCGCGCCCTCGCGAACCTGGCTCACGCTGCCCGCTGCCGAGGTAATGTCTTCCAGGTAGACGGTCTGCACCGAGTCCACGATCACCAACATCGGCTTTAGCTCGTTGATCGCGTTGATCGCCGCGTCGAGATTCGTCTCCGAGAGCACATACAATCGCTCGCTGAGCATTCCTAGCCGCTCGGCTCGCAGCTTGAGCTGCTGTGCCGACTCCTCGGCCGAGATGTAGAGCACCGACCCGGTGTGCTGCGCGAAGGTTGCGCCGGCTTGCAGCAGCAGCGTGCTCTTGCCGATGCCGGGATCGCCGCCGATCAGCACCAGCGAGCCAGGCACCAGGCCGCCGCCCAGCACGCGGGTAAACTCCTCACCGCCAAGCCGCAGCCGCTCGAAGCCGCCCGACGCGATCTCGGTGATCGGCAGCGCTTTGACCGGCGCCACGGGCTGGCCGCCGAGACGGCCGGCTGTGGTCTTGCCCACGGCCTGCTCGACAAAGCTGTCCCAGCTTTCACAATCAGGGCATTTGCCCAGCCAGCGCGTCTGCTGATTGCCGCACTGCTGGCAGATAAATACGGTTCGCGATTTTGCCACAGGCTGAACTTTCTAGTGTGCTGTCGAGCCAGGCATCAGACCGGAAACCTTTTGGGTAGGTGTCTCGGTGGAGGACGATCCCCGGCGCTGCTCTCGCTTCACAATCGATAAACCATCTCGGGAAACGGTTGTATATGAGTCTGCCAAGTATAACATACAAGGGTGCTCAGCCTCAGCCAAGCACCCTTGTCGTTTGTACCGTCGAAACAGGGCTAGATCAGCACGTCCGCAGCTTCCTGATCCGGCTCCGTCTCCTCGATCTCCCGCTGCGGTCGCATGCGCAGCAGGTTTTCGTGAACATCGACCACCACCACATCGTTCTCGCGGAACCGTCCGGCCAGCAGGCCCTCCGATAGCGGATCTTCGATCAGGTTGGTGATGATGCGGCGCAGCGGACGCGCGCCAAACTGCGGGTCGTAGCCGCGCTTGGAGAGCAGATCCAGCGCCTCGTCGGTGATCTCCAGCGTGATGACCTTCTCCTTGAGCTGAACACGCACGCGGTTGATCTCCAGCAGCGAGATCTTGCGGATCTCCGAGTCCGTCAGCGGATGGAAGATGATCGTCGCGTCGATACGGTTCAGGAACTCAGGCCGGAACATCTGCTTCAGCGAGTCGTCGACCTTCTTGCGCGTATCCGACTCGTCGATCACACCCTTCTTCGCGTCGAAGCCGATGCGCGATCCTTGACGGATATGCTCGGTGCCGACGTTCGAGGTCATGATGATCACGGTGTTGCGGAAATCAACCCGCCGGCCCTTACCGTCCGTCAGGTGGCCGTCTTCCAGCACCTGAAGCAGCAAGTTGAACGCGTCGGGATGCGCCTTCTCGATCTCGTCGAAGAGCACCACCGAGTACGGCTTGCGGCGGACCGCGTCGGTCAGCTGACCGCCCTCGCCATAGCCGACGTAGCCTGGAGGCGAGCCCACTAGCCGCGAGGTGGTGTGCCGCTCCTGGAACTCCGACATGTCGATCTTGATCAGCGCGTCCTCGGAGCCGAACATGAACTCGGCCAGCGTCTTGGCCAGCTCGGTCTTACCAACGCCCGTCGGGCCAAGGAAGATGAACGAGCCGATCGGCCGCGTGGGATTCTTCAGGCCGGCTCGGGCGCGGCGCACAGCCTTGGAGATCGTAACGATCGCCTCTTCCTGGCCGATCACGCGCCGGTGCAGCTCGCCTTCCATGTTCATCAGCCGGTCGATCTCATCGCCGGTCATCGTGGAAACCGGAACGCCGGTCCACATCGAGACCACATCCGCGATGTCTTCCTCGGTGACGTACGGCCGGTCGTAGGTCGAGCCGTCGCTCTTCAGCTCCTCGGCCTCGATCTTCTTGATCCGCTCAAGCATGCGCTCTTCGCGGTCTTTGAGATCGCGCGCCAGATCGAGCTGACCATCCGAGGTCGCGGTGTCGTGCTCCTTGCGAATCGCCTCCAGACCACGCATCGCATCCCTCAGCGAAGGCGGAGTCGCCGAGCGATACATGCGCACGCGGCTCGCAGCCTCGTCGATAAGGTCGATCGCCTTGTCGGGGAGGAAACGATCGGGAACGTAGCGCGCCGATAGATGTGCTGCCGATTTGACGGCCTCGTCGGCGATCTGAAGCTGGTGAAAGTCTTCGTAGCGCGATTTGATGCCGCGCAGAATCTCGATCGTGTCTTCGATCGTAGGCTCGTCGACCATCACCGGCTGGAAGCGCCGCTCCAGCGCCGGGTCACGCTCGATATACTTGCGATACTCGTCAAGCGTCGTCGCGCCGATCGTCTGGATCTCGCCGCGTCCGAGAGCCGGCTTGAGAATATTCGCTGCGTCGAGAGTGCCTTCCGCGCCACCGGCCCCGATCAGAGTGTGGAACTCGTCGATGAAGAGAATACAGCGCGCTTCTTTGATCTCGTCGATCACACGCTTCAAGCGCTCTTCAAACTGGCCGCGATACTTGGTGCCCGCGACGAGCGCGCCCATATCGAGCGTCACCACGCGCTTGCCCTTGATCGAGTCCGGCACGTCGCCCGCGATGATCCGCTGGGCCAGTCCTTCTGCAATCGCCGTCTTGCCGACGCCAGGCTCGCCGATCAGCGCCGGGTTATTCTTGGTGCGTCGCGACAGGATCTGGATCACACGCTCGATCTCTTTCTGCCGTCCGATGACGGGATCGAGCTTGCCGGCCTCGGCCATGTCGGTCAGGTCCGTCGACAGCGCGTCCAGATATGGCGTCTTGCTCTGCTTCGGCTGTGCCGAGCGCTCAAGGCCGCTGCTGGGACCCTGGCGCAGATCGCGCAGTACGGAAGTCCGCACCTGCTCCAGGTTCACGCCCATGATTTCAAGCACACCTGCGGCTACGCCCTCGCCTTTACGCACAAGACCGAGCAAAAGATGTTCGGTGCCAACATAGTGGTGATTGAGCTTGCGTCCTTCTTCGAGCGCGTACTCGATCACCTTCTTTGCGCTGGCTGTCAGCTCAAGGTCTTCATTGCGGTTCGAGCCTTCGCCGTGGCCCACAATGAATTCCACCGCACTGCGCGCCTGCGCGTGCTTCACTCCCAGTTCGTCCAGAACTTTACCAGCTACATGATCCTGGTCCCGGATCAAGCCCAGCAGGATGTGTTCTGTTCCGACGTAGGGATGATTAAAGTAGCGGGCTTCCTCTTGTGCATAGTAGAGTACTTGTTTTGCCCGCTTGGTAAATCTGTCCATTGAGCCCATGGTTTTGCTCCATCCTAGGGGCTTGGCGCGATTGCCCTTTGATCTAATCAAGATCAGTGCCGCCGTACTGGATAGCCGGTTGTACGTTTTGTGATAGGCGAGGCAGGGCGGACGATAACGCTACGACTCCTTTTTGATTGTACTACTTCTTTAACGCTCTGCACAGATAGCTAGGTACTCTTCTGCTCAGGTATTTTTTGCGACGCTTCCGCTCAAAAAGCACAAGGCTCAGGTGCACCTCCGAAGAGGCTTGCCACATGTGGCACCTGAGCCTTGGGTTGATTGTCAACGAGTGCTGATGAAACTAAGCGTTCTCTTCGCTCCCTTGACCCTCGTCCTTCGTGCTACCCGCGTCGGCGACTTCCTCATAGTCGAAATCTTCGACCGGATAGTTGCCGTCGTCACCTTCCACGCGGCGCATACTCAGGCCAATGCGCTTGCGGGCCGGATCGATCCGAATGATGCGAACCGGAACGGTGTCACCTTCTTTTACGAGTTCGCGCGGATGTTGGATGCGTCCATCGCCCATTTCTGAGACGTGGATCAGACCCTCAACTCCATCCTCAAGCCGGGCGAACGCGCCGAACGATGCCAGCTGCGTGATCGTTGCGTCAACCAGCTGGCCCAGCTCGTAACGACCACTGATCGTGGTCCACGGCTCTTCCTGGGTCCGCTTGATCGACAGCGCGATACGCTTGCGGTCGTTGTCGATGTTGAGGACATAGACCTTTACGCGATCGCCGACCTTAAGGATCTCTGCTGGATGTTTGACGCGGCTCCAGGAAAGCTCGCTCAGATGCACCAGGCCATCCGCGCCGCCGATGTCAACGAACGCACCGAAGTCGGTGATCGAGGTGACGGTGCCTTCACGCACATCGCCTTCCTTGAGCGTGTCGAGGATCTCGTCCTTGCGGGCCTCGCGCACTTCCTGCACAGCCTGGCGCTCGCTCAGGATCAAACGGTTGCGGGCGCGGTTGATCTCGATGATCTTCAGCGTCAGCGAGCCGCCGACCATACGGGCCATGTCGCTCTGCTTCTGCGCGTCGGGTCCGCGGCTGATGCCCGTGACCTGCGAGGCGGGAACGAAGCCGCGCACGCCGTCGAGGTTGACCAGCACGCCACCCTTGTTGTAGTTGATGACCTTCGCCTGAAGCACATCGCCGGTCTCGAACTGCTGCTGTAGCCGGCGCCAGCTTTTCTCCTGGCGCGCCTTGTCCAGCGACAGCACGGCGCGACCTTCTTTGTCTTCCGGCTGGACGACAAAGACCAGCACTTCGTCGCCGACCTTCAGCTCCTGCTTTTCTTCCGGCATCAGCGACGACATTTCTTTGCTCGGGACGACACCCTCCGACTTGGAGCCAATGTCTACCAAGATTTCGTCGCGATCGACGTGCATAATCACGCCGTCGACCGTGTCGCCGTACTGAAGATTGTAATAGTCGTTCGCGGGATCTTGGAGATATTGCTCCATGAGAGCGCGATCGTCCTGCGCTTCCTCCACCGATGAATTAACCGACTGAACTGGAGCCGTTGTCTGCTCCTGTTCGGTAGCGGACGGCGCAGTTGCGTTGTTGCTCATGTACCTTTTGTCCTTGAAAGGAATTGACCGCCGCCGTAGGGGCTGGCGGCCTGTGCATATTATACCGTCTCTACGACCGAGATGCAAATTTAAGCCGCACGTTAAGCCATCCGATAATGTTTTGCTCTAACTCATGGTTCTGATCTTCGTGATGTAGTCCTATAACGCCTTGAATCCTGACCAATAATTCTTGTTCAGCGCAGCTCCTCGTCGTACCATTCGAGGTAGGCGCGCAGATGTCCGCTCCAGTATGCGCCCTCGTGGCCGCCGGGATCGAGCCGCCAGCTATGCGCGATGCCACGCTCGCTCAGGATCTCGTGAAAGACGAACGTGCGCGGTAGCCAGGGATCGCTCGCGCCCATATCGAGCCACAGCGCGAACGGCACCGGCGCGTTGAGATCGCGCACCAGCGAGACCGGATCGCGCTGCTGGTAGTCCGCGCCCGTGCCGAAGAACGGAAACGCCTCAACCTCGGTGCGAAAAACCGCGCTGTGACCGCCGACCGCGCCGAACAGCTCGGGATGATGCAGCGCCAGCTGGATCGCGCCGTGCCCACCCATCGAGATGCCACCGATCGCGCGGTGACTGCGCTCGGTCTGTGTGCGGTAGCTTGCGTCGATGTGGCCGACCAGGTCTTGCGTTATGTAATCGCCCCAGCGCGGCCCGCCGTTGGCATGGTTCATCCAGTAGCCCAGCTCACCCTGCGGCGCGACGATGATCAGCGGCGCGATCTTTTGCTGCCGAATCAGCGCATCCGCCTGATCGAACAGGCCCAGCTCTTTCCACTCGCTGCTGCTGCCGCCGCGACCATGCAGCACATACAGCACAGGATAGCGGCGGTCGCTGCCGGCGTAGCTGGGCGGCAGATATAGCCAGTAGTCCATCCGGCGATCAAGAGCCGAGCTGTAAAACACCTCGTGGCGTGCGCGACCACGCGGCGCGGGTGCGGTGCCGGGGAGCTGAAACAGCCCATTCGATGCCCAGGCTTTAGCCGAAGCGGTGGCAGACTGCACCGAGCCGCGATTCTGCGTCACAACCTTGGAGTCAAGCCGCGTCACTCGGGCTTCGACCGGCGGCAGCGGCGCGACATAGCGCCAGTTGAGCAGCAGCGGAGCCAGAATCAGCAGTGTGAGCAGCAGCAGCAACGCCGGACGATCGATCGAACGCCGGTAGAGCGCCTGAATGCGGGGCGAGCGGAGCCGTGGAAGACTGCGCATGTGGACCCTTTGAGCAAGAGTTAAGACCGGCCAACAACAGAATGATCTGTGGCGAACAGTGTGGTGGAGCCTGAGGATCTGCGCTGAATCGATGATGAAGAATACCGAAGCTATTGTACCGACAAGCACAAAGAAGAGCAACCAGGAATCACGCGATTCCTGGCTGCCGAGTCTTGTTCGAAAACAGGTTTGGGTTTAGCGCGGAACGATGCCGAACAAAAAGCGGCTGCGTACCATCAGCCAGAGCATCAGCACGGCCGCCAGCTGCGTTAGCGCGTTCAACACCTGCTGAGCCAGCGTCGCGCCGGGGCTTGAGGCAAAGATCGCGACCCACAACACAATGATCGGCAGGTGCATGGTGTAGCTATACAGCGAGTTCTGGCCGAGCGGCAGCAGCAGCCAGCCCACGGCGCTGCGCAGCGGTGCCCAGCAGTAGGTGACGAGGAGGTAGGCCAGCGGAAACACGATCAGCGCCGCGACCAGCCGCCCGACACGTACAGGATTTTTCAGGAATGTCGCCTGCATGAAGCCGCCCACGTTGTCGCCGACGAACGGAGCCAGCAGCGCGCCGCTCGACACATGGATCGCCAGCAGCACGCCGAAAAGCAGCGCCAGCCAGCCGAAGAGCGCCCGATGCGAGCGACTATGAAACCAGGCCGCAACGCGCTGACGGTGGTAGCCGAGCGCCATCGCGTGGACGAAATAGATCTGCCAGGCTGCGGGATGAAACGAGTGAATCGTCGGCAGCGGCTGTCCCGCCGCGTAGGGCGAGATCTGATACAGCAGCCAGAGCGCCCACGAGCCCGCCAGCAGCGCCCAGGTCCAGCCGCGATACAGCAGCCAGAGCGCCAGCGGCGCGCCGATGATCAGCAGCGTATAAAGCGTCAGAACATCTGTAAAAGGATACGAGGTTCGTAGAGTCAGGAGATGGAGCGCAAAGGTGAGCGGATTAGCGATCTCTTCGGGCCTGGCCCACGGCGCGCCGATCCACCAGGTGATATACGCCAGCATGAACGTCAGCGTGACGGTCAGAACATACAAGGTTCTTGCTCGACGCAGCGCCTTGAGCAGCGCCGATCGAAAGCCTTCACGCTCGATGATCCGGCGATAAACTCCGCCCAGCAGCAGGCCGGAGATAAAAACGAAGCCTTCAGCGGCCGAGACAAAAAAGACGTTGCCGCCGGTGATCTCACGCAGCGGCGAGTAGCCGCCGATGTGATCGACGACCATGATAAAGATACACAGACCACGCAGAAAATCTAGCCGCAGGTCACGCTTCCCGGCCTCGCGGTACATCCAGCGCTGCGCTGCTTGTGACAGCCACGACTGCTGCCACACAGCTGCACGCGCATATCTTTGGTTATGTTGTGTCGCCATAGCTCCTATCACTCGCTAGAGTGCCAGCCGGAGTGCTTCATTGCACGATCCAAGCTGGTTTAGTGATAGGCTCCTTCTTCGCAGCCCGGCCTAGACATTGCAAATGGTATGCCAACGCTATGCATGCTGAAGGAGCCGTCGCTTCCAAAGCGCGGGATTATACCACAGCCAGTTTGAGCTGAAGGCACACGGAAAAGCTTGTTCGAAAGGAAGCAATATCTGAAGAATGCGCAAAAATGCGCAAGACCTGTATATCTCGCAGGTCTTGCGCGGCTCTCTGAGTTGAAAGGATTTAGCTTAGCTCGTGAGCATCGACGATCGAGTAGCGGTAGCCCTGCTCGGCAAGGAAAAGCTGGCGCTTCGCCGAAAACTCCTGGTCGCGTGAGTCGCGTGTGACCAATGTATAAAACCGTGCGCCGCGCCCATCCGACTTGGGACGCAAGATGCGGCCCAGCCGCTGCGCTTCTTCCTGGCGCGAGCCAAACGTTCCCGAGACCTGGATCGCGATGTTGGCATCCGGCAGATCCACAGCGAAGTTGGCGATCTTCGAGACGACCAGCAGCGGGATTTCGCCCTGCTTGAAGGCGGAGTAAAGCCGCTCGCGCTCAGTGGTGGGTGTGCGGCCCGTTAGCAGCGGCGCTTCCAGCTTTCTGGCGATCGACTGAAGCTGATCGATGTACTGCCCGATCACCAGCACATGATCGTTGCGATGGCGCTGCGCCAGCACTTCCAGCACCGGCAGCTTGGCTGGATTTTCTGCCGCGATACGGTATGAGTCCTGGCGATTTTCGGCCAGCGCCGCCTCCATCCGCCGATCGTCGTCCATCTCGATTCGCACCTCGATACACTCAGCCTGTGCGATCCAGCCGTTCTGCTCCAGGTCGCGCCAGGGCAGATCGTACTTCTTTGGCCCGATCAGACTGAACACGTCGCGCTCGCGGCCGTCCTCACGCACCAGCGTTGCGGTCAGGCCCAGGCGGCGGCGAGCTTGCAGCTCGGCAGTCGCACGAAAAACTGGCGCCGGCAGCAGATGAACCTCGTCATAGATCAGGAGGCCCCAGTTGCGCTCGTTGAAGACGCGCATATGCGGGAACTCGCCGATCTCGCCGGTCTCCTGGTTGACGGCCATCGGACGGTAGGTCAGCATCTGGTAGGTGGCCACTGTGACCGGCTTGAGGTCTTTGCGCTCGCTCGAATACTCGCCGACCTCATCGGATTGGAGCGTTGTTTTATCAAGGATCTCGTTGATCCACTGCCGCGCCGCGATCGTGCTGGGTGTCAGAATCAGCGTGTTTGTGCGGGCCGCGCTCAGCACGCCGATGCCGACCACGGTTTTGCCGGCGCCGCAGGGCAGCACCACCACGCCGCTACCGCCGTGCTCGGAGCCGTTCATATAGAACGACTCGACGGCCTCTTGCTGGTAGCTGCGCAGATGAAACGCCTCGCCGCGAGTCGATCGTTCGCGCAGATCGACATCCAGCGGCGAGCCCTCGTTGTAGCCGGCCAGATCTTCGGGTGGATAGCCGAGCACCACCAGCGCCTGCTTAAGCTCGCCGCGCGCGCCAAGCTCAACCGTAACACCATGCGGGCTGATGCGATCGCGAAGAAACGGCTGGCAGCGCTCGTCGGCGCAGACGCGATCGAGCAGCGTGGCATCATCCGAGCATAAGATCAGCGCGCCAGCTTCGTTGATCAGCCGGAGTCTTCCGTAGCGTCCAACATATTCGACAATATCACGAACCAGGTTACCGGGAAGCTCAAACCGGCTGTAGCGGCTCAGCACATCCAGGATCTCCTCGACATGCATGCCAGCCGCCGCCGCGTTCCACAACGAGAGCGGCGTAAGCCGATAAAAATGGATATGCTCAGGTGAGCGCTCTAGCTCGGCAAAGCGCGCCAGCTGTGGACGGACCGCCTCATAATCGGGGGTGTGGATGTCCGCAAGAATCGAAAAGTCACTTTGAACGATCAGTGGAGCGATGTTCGGCATTAGATCGCCTGCTTCATGTACACTATCCCCGCATTATACGCGCCTCAGTACGTTACGGACTAGACCGTGGCACCCTCTCCCTCACATACATCGAGCACTATACCGAACGTAGCGCAGAGAATAAGACTCGATGGTCTTGGTGTGTATTAGGATTTGTCGTAGAGCGCATCCTATACCGTTGGCATGAGCGATCTACAAGAAAACAGATCTTGAATGCTGCTACTTATGAGCTGAGTTTACAATAATAATTTTGGTACAATACTTGCTTATTTTGTTTGGTTAGATAAAAACCCTCTAACAGACTCGGAAAATCTTCTACACCAACCATCACTCCCGAGTTTACAACAGTTCAGTTTTCCAGAGCTATTCATCGCTGGGGCAATGGACTGGTTAATCGTACGTCGCTTGAAGCGTGCGACCCTATACCACCTCTAATAAGTAACTCCTGTGGTGGTACGAACCAGTCTTTAGTCAGCCCGTCAAGCTCAGCGAGATCCAGGGTGACTTCCTAGTCAAGATCACCTTCTCATTTGTAGAAGGAGATGCTGCAAGGTAGTTGGCCTCGCCCTATAGCGAAGCTGAATTAGTAAGTAAACACGGAGAGTAATATGGCTGGTGTCGTACGCTCTTTGGTCCCAGCAATAATTAGAATCTTCCGCGTTGGCCTTATTGGATTGTACTCACAGGTTGCTAGCTTACTCCCACGAGCGCAACAACTAAGCTCATGGCTTCGGCGAAATTTTGGAAATAGTATGCCGTGTACTGTCTGCGTGAGCTTAGGTGTTTGGAGTACAAACTTCTTGCCAATTACAACTCTATCATTATTTCTAGATCTTCCTAACGCACTCGCCATCACAATTTCTCCAATTGCAGCACTCGCAATCGCCGCACTGGTCGTTGACAAGCGAGCCTACCAGCGCTGGAGGCGGGCACGACGAGCAGAAATGGGACTACGAATGTTACGAGCGTATGCGGATGGCTTGTTGTGGATGCGCTGGTGCATCCCCTTGCCTCGCCGTAAGAAGAAAATCTCTACTCCTTAAAAACTCGTACCAAGCGCTATAGACGCGGGTAAAATCTGTGCTATAATACACAATAGTAGCACATTTGGGCTAAATCCTCGTACTATGCTAGTGCATTTTCCTCATTGCAATTCTTCACAATCTGACTATAATGTGAAACATGGCTTTAGAAAGCCGTAAATCGCAAACAACCAACTTGACAATAAATAGATTTTTGGTACAATACTTGCTTGGCTAGATCCACCAAGCGTAGAACCATTTTACACTGCTATAAGCTAATAGTAGCCAATAGTGGGATAGTCCTGATTTAACTAGGACCAGTAGTAAGCTGATTCCTAGACTCATGGTTTTGATAAATTGTCTAAAAAGAGTGTACACTCTTCACCTATATATCGAGGTTTACCTGTGCAGCGCAGACACACTATTGTCCTAGCCGTAATGTGCGCCACTCTTGGCTTAAGTGGTTGTGGGAATGCGCTCAAAATAGACGCAGGTCAATTTCCGACTGCTACGCCCGACCTGCCAGTGGCAGAGGCAAGTAATAATCCTGGTATTGGCTTAACGACGGAGCCTATCAGCCCCCCACCGGTATTCGCTTCGCCCGCAGATAATACGCAAGCATCACCAGCGCCGGAAGCTTCAGCAGCGCCCGAAGGTGTAGCACCAGAAAGCCCGGCGGCAGAAAGTTCACCGCCACCCTCGGAGCCACTACCCAGCCCAACCGTCAATCCCGAGTTTTCTAACGTTCAATTTCCGAACGCCACGGAGCGCTGGCGCTACGTACAAATCAATCGCACAGTGCTTGACGGCGTGCAAACGTACACCACACCCAGCAAGCAGCTGCTGTGGTGGTACGATCCGGTCTTTGGCCAGCCCGTGAAGCTGGGCGAGATCCAGGGCGACTTCCAGGTGCAGGCGACGTTCCGCTTCCGTGGCCAGGAGGTCGAGGCGCTGGAGGTTCCGTATCAGGTCAACCAAAGCTTCGGCATCACGCTGCCCTCGGCCATCGTCCAGCGAATCCAGCGGGCGGGCGGCGGCGAGTGGGTCGAGGCCTTTGTATATAAGACGGACGACATCAGACCTCGCTAGGTCTGTTTTTAGATATAAGTAGACACCGCAGCATGGCATGTTGCAAGAAGGAGACGCCAGCATGAGCAGCCGCTATCTAGACATGGTTCGAGGCCAGCGACGGCGCAGCAGCTTTCAATTCACCGCTAAGACTGGTCTTGCCATCTTAGCCGTTATTTCTATGTGTGGCTCCGCCTTTTACTGGTGGGGCGTTCAGAGCAAGCTCACCTCCGACATTCCGGTCGCTGCCGCGTTCACCGCGATCATGGTGCTCGCGCCGCCCTCGCTCGTGTCGTTCTTGATCCCCTGGTCGCCGGCAGGTATGCTGCTCCAGAAGATCAACGCGCGCACCTGGGGCTACACCATCATCATGGTCGCCGCGATGTTCTTGCTCTACTATTCATTCACGATCCAGAACGCCTGGTGGCAGGCGCAGCCGGTTGTTCAGCAGAGCGGCTACGTGCTACCCCAGGTGATGATCGGCGTGATTGGGTTCGTAATTATCCCGGCGTTGCTCTGGACACCCGTCACCAGCGACGAGTTGGTGGAGCAGGTACGCCAGGCGCATCTCGTCAAACGCTACGAGCTCCAGACGCAGGCCGACATTGCGATCCTGCGCAACACGCTGCTCCGCGCGCAGGAGAAGGCGCTGATCGGTTTCGCCAACCTAACGGTGCAGGAGCGCGAGGAGCTAGCGAGCGTGATGCGCGGCCTGGTACGTGGCATCGATAGCACCATGAAAGAGATCGCGACCAGCGTCAAGACGGTCTCGGGCGCGACCATTCCGTTCAACTCGCTGGAAGACAACGAGCAGATCAAGGGCTATCTTGATTATATCGGCGATGCGCTCACCGACACCTCGTTACTGCCCAACAGCGGCACTAGCGCCAACCGGGTGCCCGTACCCGCGCAGCAGCAGGCCGCACGACCCAATCAGTATGCCAACGGTGATCCCAGCCGCTACTAGGTGAGTCGTGCGCGGGACATACTTCAGCGATGACGGGAGTTTACCGGAGGTTGAAATTCGTGAGCTTTCCGACCTCCTGGCATCACAGTTGTACGGTAAGCTTGAGCGTAAAGTCTATGGCTTGAGCAAGCAGGATGTTGCAGAGCTCGTTGCGCCGTATATCGAAGATTTGACTCCCGAAGATCAAAAATCGGTGGCCTGGCTGGTGTGGGACTTGTTTCAAGAAGGCTTGAAGATCGAAATGCAGCAGCGGCGGCGACGGCGATAAAACCTGATTGAATACATGCTTTGAGCGGCAAGGCGTAGGACGATGTTCCTACGCCTTCTGTTATAATCAGCCCATGTTGCCACGAATCGTCATACTGGGCGGCACCTTCGACCCGATCCATATCGGGCATCTCGCGATCGCTGAGGACGTGCGTTACACACTCGACGCGAGCCACGTGTTGTTTGTGCCGGCCGCACAGCAGCCGCTCAAATCGTATCAGCATCGTGCTTCGGCCGCCGAGCGTCTGGCGATGGCACAGCTGGCAACCGCAGACAACCCGGCGTTTAGCGTCTCCGACATCGAGATTCGGCGCGGCGGTTTGTCCTACACCGTCGAGACAGTCGCCGAGATTCACGCGCAGCATCCTGAGGCCCAGATCTTCTTTACCGTTGGCGTGGACGCGGCGGTAACACTGCCGAAGTGGCGCGAGGTCGAGCGGCTGTTGAGCCTGTGCCGGATCGTGATCGTCGAGCGTCCGGGCTACACATTCGATCCAGAGGTTCTCATGGCTGAGCTGCCAGCCGCACGCGAACGTATCCTGGTTGTACCCGGCCCGGCGCTGGACATCTCAGCCTCCGAGGTTCGTCTGCGGCTCAGCGAGGGCCGCCCGATCCGCTACCATCTGCCCGCTGCTGTGCGCGAATATATCGAGGAGCACGGCT
Source organism: Herpetosiphonaceae bacterium (assembly GCA_036401895.1). Lineage (GTDB taxonomy): Bacteria > Chloroflexota > Chloroflexia > Chloroflexales > Kallotenuaceae > LB3-1. The sequence goes on from DASWTW010000559.1 coordinate 15,897, forward strand.
TATATCAAGATGCGCCACGCGATGACATTACGCAATCTCCTGCTTACCGCAGCCAGTAGCTGGGGCCTGACGCTCTCCGAGGTTCAGCTTGAGCAGTTCGAGCGCTACGCGGCCGAGCTGAGCCGCTGGAATAAGGAGCGCGCCAACCTGACGACGATCACCGAGCCGCATGAGATCGGCGTGCGGCATTTTTTGGACTCGCTGAGTCTCGCGCAGGTATGGCCGGCCGAGCCGCCCGAGTCACTGGCGGATATTGGCACGGGCGCTGGATTTCCCGGACTACCGCTCAAGCTGCTCTGGCCCGATATGCGGCTGCTGCTGGTCGAAAGCGTCGGCAAGAAGACCGAGTTTCTGAGTCATATGGTGGAAGTGTTGCAGCTGCGCGATGTCGAGATCCGCACGAGTCGCGCCGAAGAGCTCGGCCACGATCCGCGCTATCGTGAGCAGTTTTCCGCCGTCACAGCGCGCGCCGTATCGACGCTGAACGTGCTGGCTGAGTATTGCCTGCCCCTGTGCCGGATCGGCGGCGTTTTTGTCGCGCCCAAGAGCGCAGCCGGCGAGGGAGAGACCCATGCGGCGCAGCGGGCGATCGAACTGCTGGGCGGTGAGCTGAGGCCAAGCATCCCGGTGCAACTGCCGGGAGTAGAGCCGCGCATGCTAGTTGTGGTACACAAAATGCAGCCAACACCAACGCAGTACCCGAGACGCATCGGGATACCTGCCAAACGGCCGCTCTAGGTTGTAACCTTGTTGGGGGATTGCACGTAATTTGACGTTGCAACTATAATCACCGCAGACCACCTATAGGAGGAACCAACCATGGCGTTTCTGAATCGTGTTCGTGACATTCTGAGCGCAAACCTCAACGATCTGCTTGACCGTGCGGAAGATCCCGAGAAGATGGTCAACCAGTATCTGCGCGACCTCAATGCGAACCTATACGAGACCAAGACCCACGTAGCCGCCGCGATGGCCGACGAGACCAAGCTGCACAACAAGATGGTCCAGTACCAGGCTGAGGCCGATCAGTGGCAAAGCAAGGCCGAGGCCGCGATGCGCGCCACCGACGAGGAGCTGGCCCGCCAGGCGCTGTCGCGCAAGCTGTCGTCGCAGAAGCTGGCCGACAACTACAAGCAGCAGTACGAGTCGCAGGATCAGCAGGTCGAGGAGATGCAGGACGCGCTGGTCAAGCTGGAGGCCCGTATCGCCGAGGCCAAGGCGCGCCGCGACCTGTTGATCGCCAAGCGCAATCGCGCCGAGACCCAGGAGACGATCCAGCGCACGATCCAGGGCATCAACAGCACCAACGCGCTCGATAAGCTTGGCCAGCTTGAGGAGCGTGTGGACGATCAGCTGGCGCAGGCCGATGCGATGGCCAAGCTGAATCGCGGCACGCTGGAGACACGCTTCGAGGATCTTGAAGCCAACCAGGAGCTGGATCAGGAGATGGCCGAGCTGCGCCGCAAGATGGGCGGACAGGGCTAGAGGTTGTACACCACTCCGTAGGACATGCCGCTGGCGTGTCCTGGACGTATGCAATCGTCCCTGCGGAGATGTGTAAAAAAGCGGGCGCGTCGAGTGAATCGACGCGCCCGTTCTGTTGGCTGAAAATCTATAGCTCGTGCTGGAGACGCTCTGCCATCTGCTTGGCCGCAAAGCGCGCGCGGCCCAGATGCGTGGCCGGATCGATGCCGATGACCGCGTAGTAGCCGGGCATCACCTGCGAGGCCACGTAGGTCGCGCGCTCAGCCTCGATCAAGAAATCGCGGACCGTGCCGCTGCTCAGCCGCTGGGCCGCGCCGTTGAGCGCAGCTGCAACCTCGCCCAGCTCCAGCTCTGCCACTTTCGGATCACACGTGGTATCGCTTGTGACCACGTCCACGCCGAGACCATCGGCGCTCACTACTCCCGCGAACTGCGCGCCGCGAACCTGTTCAAGCGCCTGATTCAGAATATCAGCGAAGCTCATGCGTTACTCCTGTTAGAATGTCGCCAGCCGTTCGGCGCACCGACAATCCAGGACACTATAACGCCGAGCCAAAGTGTCGGCACTAGCCAGGATCGGTTATTTGAGGCGCGGCATTTTGCCCACCGCCGGGCCGTACCGCCCTAGACCTCGCGGCGATTCTCCAGCGCCCGCCCCAGCGTGATCTCGTCCGCATACTCAAGATCGCCGCCGACGGGCAAGCCCTGCGCCAGCGCGGTAACTTTCACGCCGCTCGGCACCAGCTCGCGCGCGATGTAATGCTGCGTTGCGCGGCCCTCGGTCGTCGGGTTGGTGGCGATGATCACCTCTTCGATCGGCTCGACGCGTGTGCGGGCGATCAACTCACGGATCTTGAGATCGTCGGGGTTGATGCCTTCGACCGGCGAGATCGAGCCGTGGAGCACGTGGTACAGGCCGTTGAACTCGCCCGTACGCTCAAGCGCCAGGACATCCAGCGGCTCTTCCACGACACAAACAACCGATTGCTCGCGATTAGTACTGCTACAGATTGCGCAGGGATCGGCCATGGCGATGTTGAAGCAGCGCGAGCAGTAGAGCGTTTTTTCTTTGACCTCGACGATGGCCTGAGCCAGCGCCGCCGCCTGCTCGGGATTGGCGCGCAGCAGATAAAAGGTCAGCCGCGATGCCGTTTTGGGGCCGATGCCGGGCAGCTTGTTGAACTCCTCGATCAACCGCGCGATCGGCTCGACGGTTAAATGCTCGATGCCTGTTGGCACAAACATTCCTTTCAAAAAACAAGTTCAAAGCTCAAGGTTATGTGGAGCACAGAACGTTGAGCTTTGAACTCGAACCAGTCAACCGGCTAGAACAAACCCGGAATCTTCATGCCGCCCGTGAGGCCGCCCAGCTTGGACTCGCTGAGATCCTGAGCTTTCTTGGATGCATCGTTGAACGCGGCGACGATCATGTCTTGCAGCGTCTCGACATCATCGGGATCGACGGCCTCGGGCGCGATCTCAAGGCCGCGCAGCTCGCGGTGGCCGTTCATTGTCACTTTAACCGCGCCGCCGCCCGCCGTGCCTTCGACCTCGGTGTTGCCTAGCTCTTCCTGAGCCTTGACCAACTTTGTCTGCATCTGCTGTAGCTGCTGCATCATCTTACGATCCATGCGAAAACTCCTTATAGTGAGCGGCCACGACGCTCATTCCGGTTTATCGATAGCAATAATTGTAGCATTGAAAACATTGACGGCTTTACGCACCAGCTCATCTTTCCGAACGTGCTGGATCTGCTTGTTGATGTCCGGCATTTCTTCTTGCTCATCCAGCGTCACGCGGAAGAAGCATTGTCCGCCCAGCACCTGCGTCAGCGCCCGCTCGATCACCCGGCGCGCCTTCTCCGCGTCCAGCTTGGTTTTCTGCCATTTCTGCTTAGCCAGCAGCACGATCGTGCGGTCCTCGACGTTGATCGGGATCAGGCCGTTGAGCTGGGCATGGATCACCGGGCTATCGGCTTTAACATCTTCTTTGATCTGCTCCCAGGCCGCCTGGACATCTTCCAGGATGAAGGCTGCATCGTCGACGACCTCGATCACCTGCGACGGCGAGGCGTTGGCAGCGACCAGAGCGGCGACAGGCTCGGCCGGCGTCTCGACAACTTCGGGAACGGGCAGCAGCAGATCGTCGACCGGTGGTCTGGCCGGTGGCTGCTCCGGCTGCGGATCGCGGCGCGGCGGAGGCGCTGTTTCCACGGGTTGCGCTGACTGGCTGACCGGCTCGTTTCGTGGCGGCGCGGGCTGAGCCGCGCGCTTGAACGGCTGCGTCGCGGCAGGACGTGTGGCCGGCGCTGCAACAACCGGAGTCGGCTGCACCAGCGCCTCGACCACCGCCAGCTCCAGCGGCAGCTGGCCGTAGGGCGAGTTCTTGAGCTGATAGTCCAGGTTCGAGAAGAGCTTGAGCCAGGCCACCAGCTGGCCAACATTCGTCTGCTCCGCCTGGCGCAGCATCTCCTGAAGTGTCTCGGCCGGCACGTCGATCGTGGAGTGATCGTTGCTGACCGCGATCAGCATCAGCGCCCGCAGCCGATCGACCAGATCGCGAGCAAACTGGCGCAGATCCGCTCCGTCGTCGGCAACCTCGTTGACCACCTGAAGCGCAGTCTGCACATCGTTGTCGATCAGCGCGCCGATCAGCGCCCCGACCTTGCCGGTATCGGTCGCGCCGAGCAGGCCATGCACCTGCTCCACCGTGATCGTGTCGTCGCTGCCCGCGATCAGCTGATCCAGAATGCTGATTGCATCGCGCATCGCTCCGGTCGCAGCACGGGCGATCCGCTCGGCCACGCCTTCTTGCAGCGTGATGGTTTCTTCACGGGCGATATGCTCAAGATGCTGGGCGATGTTGGTGATCGAGTGACGTGTGAACACAAAGCGCTGGCAGCGCGAGATAATCGTGGCGGGCACCTTGTGGAACTCGGTTGTCGCCAGGATGAACAGCGCGTGCGATGGCGGCTCTTCCAGCGTCTTGAGCAGCGCGTTGAAGGCGGCCGTGCTGAGCATGTGCGTTTCGTCGATCACATAGACTTTGGTGCGCGCCGAGGTTGGCCGGAACTGCACCCGCTCGATAATCTCGCGCGCGTCTTCGACGCTGGTATGGCTGGCGGCGTCCATCTCGATCACGTCGACGGCGCGGCCCTCGGCGATCGAGCGACACATATCGCACTGATCGCAGGGACGCTGCTCCACGGGCGCGTCGCAGTTGACGGCCTTGGCCAGCAGCCGTGCCATCGTGGTCTTGCCGACGCCACGCGGCCCGGTGAACAGATAGGCATGACCAACCCGGCCGGTCGTAATCGCATTTTGCAGCGTCTGCACGACGTGCTCCTGCCCGACCAGCTCATCAAAGGTTTGGGATCGCCATTTTCGATAAAGTGCCTGGGATGCCAATGTATTGCCTTACGAGTATAGTTGAATTATACCGTAACGCTCCCTGTGAGACGAATCGGAATCCAAATACGTCGGCTCACGCACAAACAGGCGTGAGCCAGAAATAGCGATGATGAACCAACTCGTAGGGGCATGATGTATAACCCCAAAAGCCCTAGCGATCGTCGTCGGCCTCGCTGGTAATCGCAACCTCTGGGCGGCGGTTGTGCCAGTCGGTCGCGCCCTGGTAGGCATCGCCAACCCGCAGCAGCGTGGTTTCGTCGAAGGGCCGGCCGATCAGCTGGAGCCCGACCGGCAGACTCTCCGAGAAGCCGCAGGGCAGCGTCAGCCCCGGCACGCCCGCGAGGCTGGCGGGCAACGTCAGGACGTCGTTGAGATACATCGCCAGCGGATCGTCGGTTTTCTCGTTGAGCCGGAAGGCTACCGTGGGCGTGGTCGCCGCCGCCAGCAGATCAACCTGCTCGAAGACCTGCTTGAAGTCGCGGCGGATCAGCGTGCGAACCTGCTGCGCGCGCTTGTAGTAGGCGTCGTAGTAGCCCGCAGAGAGCGCGTAGGTGCCGAGCATAATGCGCCGCCGCACCTCGGAGCCGAAGCCCGCGCCGCGTGTCTGCTCCATCTCATCCCAGACGCTCTCGCCCTCGACGTGCAGACCGTAGCGCACGCCGTTGAAACGCGCCAGATTCGCGCTGGCCTCAGCGGGCGCGACGATGTAGTAGACCGGCAGCGCGTACTTGGTATGCGGCAGCGAAACCTCGACGATCTCAGCGCCCAGATCGCGCAGCGCGTCGATCGCCTCGCGCACCGTTTTTTCGACGCCCGGCTCCATGCCCTCGACAAAATACTCTTTGGGAACGCCGATGCGCAGGCCGCGAATATCGCCGTTGAGCGCGCCCGCGTAGTGCGGCACCGGCTCACGCGCGGCCGTCGAGTCGTTGATGTCTGCTCCGGCGATCGCCTCAAGCAGCAGCGCGCAGTCGCGAGCGGTGTGGCCAAACGGTCCGATCTGATCCAGCGACGAGGCAAACGCCACCAGGCCAAAGCGCGACACGCGGCCATACGTCGGCTTGAGGCCGGTCACACCGCAGAGCGCTGCCGGCTGCCGGATCGAGCCGCCGGTATCGGTGCCGAGACTGCCCAGCGCCTCGCCCGCCGCGACCGCCACCGCCGAGCCGCCGGACGAGCCGCCGGGAACGCGATCGACATCCCACGGGTTGCGCGTGGCAAAAAAGGCGCTGTTCTCAGTGGACGATCCCATCGCGAACTCGTCCATGTTCACCTTGCCGATCAGCACCGCGCTCTCGGCCTTGAGCTTCGCGATCGACGTCGCATCGTAGGGCGCGACCCACTCCTCAAGCATGCGCGAGCCGCAGGTTGTTGTGGTGCCTGCCATGCACAGCACATCTTTGATCGCCAGCGGAATGCCGGTCAGCGGCCGTGAGTTACCGGCGGCGATGCGCTGATCCGCAGCCCGCGCCTGCTCAAGCGCGCCCTCGTCGTCGATCGCCAGAAATGCCTTGACGGTGTTATCGACGGCGACGATCCGATCCAGCGCGGCCTCGGTCAGCTCCACAGCGCTGACTTCGCGCCTGGTCAGCAGATGATGCGCGTCGGCTATTGTTAGCTTCAAAAAATCCATCGATCACTTCCTTAGTAGAGAACCAAGAACCTAGAACCTAGAACCTAGAACCTAGGATAGCGCAACTGTTCTTTGTTCTTTGTTCTCTGTTCTTCCTATTTACTCTTTATAGCCGCGCCACCACGACGGCAGCGCGCGATAGGTGCCGAGAAAGACTGGAATGCCGATCGCCGCCAGCAGCAGCGCGCCCAGCGGCTCGCCGCGCAGCAGCACGATCAGCACGATCATAACGAGAATAAATCCAGCCGCTACATCCATCGTCGTCGACAGCCGGTGCGCAAAGCGCCGCCACTCCGCGCCGCCCAGCCAGGCCACCAGCGGCAGCAGCTTGGCTACCAGCACAACCAGCAGGCCGAGCGCCAACAATTTGCTCATGGCGTCGCAATCCTGACGCGCCGGATCTGGCAGACGCTAGTAGGCATTATTGCCCTTGCGAAAGACCGTGACCAGCTGGCGAATAATAATCTTCAGATCGAACAAGATCGACCAGTTTTCGACGTAGTACAGATCGTAGCGCGTGCGATCTTCGATCGACGTATCGCCGCGCAGCCCGTTGACCTGCGCCCAGCCGGTCATGCCGGCTTTTTCTTTGTGCCGCCGCATGTAGTGCGGGATGCTCTGCCGGAACTGCTCCACGAAATACGGCTGCTCCGGCCGCGGCCCGACGAGGCTCATGTCGCCCAGCAGCACGTTGATCAGCTGCGGCAGCTCGTCGATCGAGAAGCGACGGATGAACTGACCCAGCCGCGTTTTTCGCGGATCGTCGGCGGTTGTCCAGCCAGGGCCGCGTGACTCCGAGTCGGTGCGCATGGAGCGGAACTTGATCATCGGAAACGGATCGCCGTTCATCCCGACGCGCTCCTGCACAAAAAACGCCGGGCCGTGCGAGTCGATCTTGACCAGGATCGCAGTCAAGAGCAGCATCGGCGATAAAAAGATCAGCCCGCAGACGGCGCCAAACAGATCCAGCGCCCGCTTGAGAAAGCGATTCCAGCCGCGATCCAGCGGCGAGCTTTTGATGCTCATCAGCGGTAGCCCGCCCAGGTCGCCTAGCGAAACCTCGTTATTGGTGATGATCTGGAAGGTATCGGGATAGATCTTGATCGCGACCGGCAGATCTTCACAGGCGGCGACCATCTCCAGCACAGCGTGCTGATCGATGCCCGAGAGCGTCACCAGCACCTCGCCGATATGCAGCGTTTGCACCGCCCGGCGAATATCGCGCAGGTAGCCCAGCACCGGCACGCCGTGATGCATCGTGCCGATCGGCTCGCTCTCCGAAAGATAGCCTTTGACGTCGTAGCCCAGATGCGGCGCGCCCATGATCATCTCGGCGATCATCTGGCCCGCAGGACCGGAGCCGATGATCAGCGTCGGCGCGCGATCGAAGCCGCCGAGGCGCAGCCGGTAGACGATCGAGCGATGCAGATTGCGCAGCAGCACCACCAGCGCCGTCGCGGCCAGCCAGCCGTAGATCAGATTCAGCGTCGTAAAGCGCAGGCCGCTGAGCGTCGCGATCACGCTGGCTACCAGCGTCACGATCGTGCCGACCACAAACACCTTGTAGGCTTCGTCGATCCGCGACACGCCGCGCTTGAACACATACAGCCCATTGGCCAGAAAAATGATCGCGCAGGCAATATTGAACAAAACCAGAAAGAGCGCCACATTCTCGGGGTCCGGCGTTTGATAGACCAGCGCGATCTGGCTCTGGTACAGCAGCCAGTACGAGCCGATAAAGCCGAGATTAATCCCGATCGCATCGCAGACGATCAGGCTTATGATCAGCCAAAAACGCGAGTATGTACGCATCGTTCGCTTCCTATCCTACCCGCCGCCGGGCCGTCGGACGAAGCAGATTGCGACCGATCGCCGACCATTCTTTGAGCGTGATTCCGGCTTCGATCAGCCAGTTGACCGGCGCGAGCGTGCGCTGAGCGTAGTGCTTACGATGAAAGATTCGCATCGCATCGTAGAAGGCGCGAATCGAGGGCAGCGCCCGCCGCGACGAGGCCGCCCGCTTGTGATGATGGATCACCGAGCGCGGATAATAAACGATCCGCCAGCCGTATGCCTTGATCCGATAGCACCAGTCGACATCTTCGCCGTACATAAAGAACTGCTCGTCGAGCAGCCCGACCTCGCGCAGGACCGCGGAGCGCAGCACCATCGCCGCCCCGACCAGCGCGTCGACATCGGTCTCGACATCGGGATCGAGATAGGTCATGTTGTAGCGTGCAAAGCGCGGCGATCGCGGAAAGATGCGGCTCAGGCCGGTCATGCGGTAGAACGAAACCTCCGGCGTGGGAAACGAGCGGCGGCAGGCCAGATCTAGCGAGCCGTCGAGCAGCAGCAGCTTCGGCCCGACCGCGCCGACGTCGGGATGCTGCTCAAGATAATCGATCAACAGATCCAGCGCGTCGGGCTCGACAACCGTATCGTTGTTGAGCAGCATCACATAGCGAGCGCCACTTACGCCGGGCTCAGCATTAGCCGCCATAATCTGACGCAGTGCCAGGTTATTGCCCGCCGAAAAGCCGTTGTTGCGCTCGTTAACGATCAGCCGCGCCTGCGGAAACTCGGCCCGCACGATCGCCACGCTGTCATCCGGCGAGGCATTATCGACGACCCAAACGCCGAGCGTGTGCTCCGTCTGGCTGGCAAAGACCGAGCTGAGACAGCTGCGCAGCAGATCGCCGCGATTATAGTTGAGAATAACAATATCCAGATGCGCCATGCGCGATTTCCCTTTGGAACGCCCTATTATACCATGCGCGCTTGTCCGGCCTCAGTCGCGACCACGCGCCAGCCGCAGCACCTGACCGTAGGCCAGCAGCCGGCTGCGCAGCTCATCGGTAGCGATCCGATTCCGCCAGCGATCGCGCCAGGCCGTGAGCATAGCCCAGAGCATCCCGGCGCACACGATGCGGCGATTCCAGCGCGCGTATGTCGCGCCGAAATGCTTGGCAAAGAAGCGCAGCCGGCTGCGATGCAGCGCCACGAAGGTGCGGCCTTTGAACTGCTGCGAGCTGGCACCGGCGACGTGAACCACCTCAGCCTGCGGCACCTGCCAGATCGCCCAGCCCGCCTGGCGGCAGCGATAGCACCAGTCGACCTCCTCGACATACATCCAGTAATCCTCGTCGAGCAGGCCAACCTCGTCGATCGTCGCGCGCCGCATCAGCATCGCCGCGCCCAGCGGATGATCGATCGCAAACGGCTGCGAGCCGCGCTCCTCGCGGTAGCGCCCGTTGAGCGACGACGCGTACAGCCGGCCGATCAGCGGGCCGTGCGGCGGAAACAGATCGAAGAGCGTCATCCAGAGCGTGGGAAAATGCCACGCGCCCTCCTGCGGCCTGCCGTCCGGGTAGAAGAGCCGCGCCCCGACCGCGCCGACTCGTGGATGCGCGTCCATGAAACCATTCAGCGCGGCCAGCGCGCCCGGCCGCAAAAATGCATCGGGATTGAGCAGCAGCACATACTCGGGCGGTGAAGCGGAGTCCAGCGCCGCGCGAATGCCCTGATTGGTGCCCGCCGCAAAGCCGCGATTGGTATCGTTAGCGATCAATGTGACACTCGGAAATTCGCGCTCAACCATCGTCACGCTATCGTCGTGCGAGGCGTTATCCACGACGATCACATCGGCCGGTAGCTCAGCGCTCGTGGCTGAGACCAGACACTGGCGCAGCAGATCGCACACGTTGTACGAAACGACGACGATCGCGATTCGTGAAGCAGTTGTACTCATACTAGCGCGAAGCAACCTCCACAGTCGTCAGCAGCAGCGCGTGCTCGCCGTCCAGCTCAACCGGCGCGGCGGCGCCCGCCGTCAGCGGCAGACGCGCTTGAGCAGCGGGATCGTACAGGCCCAGCACCACACGATAGCTACCGGCGGGCAATTCGGCGGGAAACGGCACCGGCAGCGGAACGGCGAGTTGCTCGCCCGGCTGCCAGGCGCTGGTCGCGGGACCGCCACCGTTGGGCGCAACATCGATCTGCGCGACGCGCTGCCCCTCGGCGTTGAAAACATGCAGAAAGAGCAGATAGTCGGCGTCGAGCCTGCCGCGCACATCCCAGGAGGGCGTGATAATAAGCTGTCCCGGCGACTGATCGACGGTCACGCCGCGCACACGGATCGCCTCCCCGAACTGCGCATCAACCGGCTGCGTGAATGGTTTGGGCAGCTGATAAATCTCGGCGTAGTCGATGCCGTGAATCGTGATGCGCTTGAGCGGCAGCGTTTGCTGGAGCCTGGCGTAGAGCGGCGGATCGGCCGCGCGCTGCACCGACTCAAGATATACCACCGCGTAGTTGGCGGGCGCATCGCCGAAAGTCGTCACGTCCTTGACCGGCACCGGCACGAACGGAGCCAGCGTCTGCGGCAGAGCCGTGAGCACCGGGCCGTACTGAATATCTGGCCGTGAGCGCAGATACGCGCCGACCTGATCCATGCCCTCGCCCCAGCCGATCAGCAGGTTGCGCTGAGCGGCAGCGCCGCCGCCCAGCAGCGGATTGTAGTAGCTCAAATAGTACGGATGATAGCCGAAGAGCGGCTGTGCGCTCGCCAGTAGCAGCATGGCGCCGACGAGACTGGCAGCGGCTCGCCTGATCGATGTGGCTTGTGGACCTGACCAGAGCGCCGAGAGCGCGAGATCGAGACCCGCCGCCGATAGAATCAGCAGCGCAGGCCATGTCGGCAGCACATAGCGATCGAACTTCTTCGGCCCCAGCGTCATGATCAGCGTCCAGAAGAGCACGAACGCGCCCAGCGCCAGCAGCATATCGCGATCCGAGCGATGCTGCCACAGCGCAAACGGCAGCAGCACCAGCCCTAGCAGCGCGACCGGCGTCAGACGAAACGCGTTGGCGACGACGTAGAAGAGCGGCCCTGGATCGCCGATCGCCTGGCCGCGAAAGAACTGGCCGTCGCCGTTGGGTCGCCCGCCGTTCCAGATGATCTCGCCCAGATAGCGCTCAAGCGCCGCGCCGGGCGTCGACCAGAGCGCAGGCCACAGCAGCAGCACCACGATCAGCGCCGTCGCCAGCCACAGCGCATACCAGCCGATCGAGCCGCGCAAGCGCTGGAGCAGATTCGACGCGGGCAGCAGCCAGAAGAGCAGCAGGCCGATCGGCGGCAGCGCGATCAGGGCCGGGCCTTTGGTCAATAGCGCCAGACCGTAGCACACGCCCGCCGTGACGATCCAGGGCCGGGGCTGCTCGGAGCGGCAGGCCACCAGGATCGCCAGCAGGCTCAGCGTGAGAAAGCTGGTCAGCAGGCCGTCGAGGTGCAGCACGCGGCCATGCGCGATCAGATAAGGCGAGGTTGCCCACAGCAGCGCCGCGATCAGCGCCGTGGGCTGGCGCACAATCCGACGCAGCCAGGTATAGCTCAGCACCACCGTCAGCGATTGCACGATCGCCGAGGGCAGGCGCAGCCAGGCCAGATGATCGACCACTGAGCCGACCTGCGCCCAGCCCTGCGCCACTGCCAGACGCTCGGCGTACAACCCCAGGCTGCCGAGCCACATCGTGGTCACGCCGGGATGACCGGTCTGGATTGTGTTCGCCCAGTCGCGGCCGGCGATTGCCGCGCTGAAACGCTCGACGCGATCGATCCAGTGGTGGATCTCGTCGGCGGTGAGAAAATCGGAGAGGCCCAGCGCACGCGGCAGCAGCGCCAGCACGCCCAGGACGATTAGCCAGACAATCGTAAGCGGCGCAACTGCGCTACGCCGCTCAGCGAAGACAAACTCTTGTTTCAGGACACTCATGCGCGCAATTATAACATTCGCCGCCGATCCGGCTATTTCTGGCTCAGACACAAAAAAGAAGGTGTACGAAGCTCGTACACCTTCAGCCGATTTATTCTAGCTTAGCGGTTGAGCGCCTAGCGATCGCCGCGTGGGCCGCGATCACCGCCGCCGCCGCGTGGACCACCACGATCGCCGCCGAAGCCGCCGCGTGGACCGCCGCGATCACCGCCGCCGCGTGGGCCGCCACGATCACCGCCGAAGCCGCCACGTGGGCCACCGCGATCACCGCCGCCGCTCCGGCGTGGAGCAGCGCCCGCGGCCTTGCGATCCTCGGCTGACTCGCCGGTCAGCACCGCGCGCCGCGACAGGCTAACCTTGCCGGTGCCGGGCTCCACGTCGATCACCATGACGCGCACCTCGTCGCCGATCTTGAGCACATCCTCGACGTTCTCGACGCGGCCCTCGGCAATCTCCGACACATGCAGCATGCCGTCCTTACCCGGAACCAGGTTCACGAACGCGCCGAACGGCTTGATGCTCACGACCTTGCCGTTGAAGATCTCGCCCTGCTTGATCTCGCGGGTCACAGCCTCGACGCGGCTCTGCGCGATCTCCGCGCCCTTCGAGTCGGACGTCGTGATAAAGACCGTGCCGTCGTCCTGCACATCGATCTGCGCGCCGGACTCCTCGATGATCGAGCGAATATTCTTGCCGCCAGGGCCGATCAGCGCGCCGATCTTCTCGGGGTTGATCTGCAACGTGATGATGCGCGGCGCGGTCGAGGCCAGCTTCTGGCGCGGCTCGTCGAGCACGGCGTTCATCTTGTCAAGAATAAACTGGCGGCCTTCGCGCGCCTGGGCAAACGCGATACGCATGATCTCGTAGGTAATGCCGGTCGTCTTGATGTCCATCTGGAGCGCGGTCACGCCGTCGGCGGTACCCGCGACCTTGAAGTCCATATCGCCCAGCGCATCCTCGATACCCTGAATATCGGTCAGCACCTGGAACTTGCCTTCCTCGCCAGTGATCAGCCCCATCGCCACGCCGGCGACCGGCTTGGTGATCGGCACGCCCGCGTCCATCAGCGCTAGCGACGAGCCGCAGACCGAGGCCATCGAGCTGGAGCCGTTCGACGCCAGAACCTCGGAGACCAGACGCATGGTGTACGGGAACTCGGCCTCATCCGGCAGCACCGCGTAGAGCGCGCGCTCCGCCAGGTGGCCGTGGCCGATGTCGCGCCGCTTCGGACCACGCAGCGGCCGGGCCTCGCCGGTCGAGAACGGCGGGAAGTTATAGTGGTGAATGTAGCGCTTGGTCGTCTCCAGGCCCAGATCGTCGAGCCGCTGCTCATCGCCGGGCGAGCCCAGCGTCACGATCGTCAGCACCTGGGTCTGACCACGGGTGAACAGGCCGGTGCCATGGACGCGCGGCAGAATGCCCACGTCGACCGAGATCGGGCGAATCTCCTGGGGCGCGCGGCCGTCGACGCGCAGGCCGTGCTCCAGCACCGCCGATCGCACCTCGCGCTTCAGCAGCGCTTCGAACGTCTTGCTGACAATCTTCGCACGCTCATCGCGCTCGGTCTCGGCCGCCTCCTGCGTGAAGTGCGTTAGCACCTCGTCCTTGAGCGAGGCCGTGGCCTCTTGTCGCGCCTGCTTATCGGGATTATTCACCGCCGTGCGCAGCCGCTCGCCCATGAACTCCGTGATCTGATCTTCCAGCGTGGAGTCGGGCGTGTGCGGCGTGTAGGCGCGCTTCTCCTTGCCGATCTGGCTGCGCAGCTCATCCTGCAAGTCGCAGAGCTGCTTGCACATCGCGTGGCCCTCGATCACGGCCTGAAGCATCTCGTCTTCGGTCAGCTCGTGCGCGCCGGCCTCCACCATCAGCACCGCCTCACGCGTGCCGGCCACAATCAGATCCAGACGGCTGGCGTTCATATCCGGCATCTGCGGATTGATCACGAACTCGTCGTTGATATGACCAACCAGCGCCGCGCCGACTGGACCGTTGAACGGAATGTCCGAGATTTGCAGCGCCGCCGACGCCGCCACGATCGAGAGCGGACCCGGATCGTTGACCCGATCGGTCGCCAGCGTCGTGATGATCACCTGGACATCGTTGAAAAAGCCCTTGGGAAAGAGCGGTCGCAGCGGGCGATCCGTCAGCCGCGCCGTTAAAATCGCGGTCTCAGTGGGCCGGCCCTCGCGCTTGAAGAACGAGCCGGGAATCTTACCGGCCGAGTACATGCGCTCTTCGTAATCGACGGTCAGCGGAAAAAAATCCACGCCCTGGCGCGGCTCATCCGAAGCCACCACCGTCGCCAACAGGACGGTCTCGCCATAGGTAGCCAGCACAGCACCACTCGATAGCTGCGCCAAACGTCCGGCCTCAAGTGTCAGCGTTCGGCCCGCAATCTCTGCGGATACCCGAGCGACACCCCGTTCTTGATCTGCTGTCTGTGTCATCCTAACAACTTCCTCTTTGAGCAAACCTTCATCGCTCACGAGCGGGAGCAGTTAGGCACTGGAGGCTGAGGGGAAACTCGCAGGCTCTGCTTATCCAGCACGCGCCAGGCTTCTCTCCATTCCCCAATTCCTAACTCGCTCCCATCATTTCAGGCCCATTGTACAACAGAGCGCCCAGCGGCGTTAAGCCCTGGGCGACTCGTACAGCAAAACAGATACCAGCAATATAAACCAGGCGTTCGATATAATCCAATCTGCCATAGCAACCTGATCGCCCGGCGACAGTTTTAGCGGCGCAGCCCGAGCCGTTCGATCAGCTGCTGATAGCGCGCGCGATCTGTTTTATGCAGATACGCCAGCAGGCGGCGGCGGCGTCCAACCATCTTCAACAGGCCGCGGCGGCTGTGATGATCGTGGATGTGAATGCGCAGGTGGCCAATCATCTGGTTGATCCGGTTGGTCAACAGTGCGACCTGCACCTCGGGCGAGCCTGTGTCGGTGTCGTGCTTCTGGTAATCGCTGACGATTTGTGTACGCTGTTCTTTTTCAAGAGCCATGGTCGGTTTGATACCCCTTATTAAACAATCGCGCCAGGGCCTGGGTGAGCCCGGCGTTCAACGAGGTTGAATTATACCACTGCAAACGGATCTCCGCAATTCACGACGCCGCATGGAGCGCGCCACCGAGATGCTCGCCCCACAGCCGGTCGATCTCAGCCTTCATGAGCCCGGCCGCAGATCGATCTGTTCGCTCGACCTCGCAGCATTGGAGATACGTCTGGCAGATCACGGCGCTCAGCGACCCGGGAATAGTGGCCGGGTCGGGCACATGCAGCGCGGCCACGTCCAGCGGCTCAAACTTATGCAGGCCGCTGCCGTAGATGCGGTGCTGCCGCGCAATCACGGTCGCCGCGATCGCCGAGTTGAGAAACGCCGCCAGCAGCACGACGTGATCGCGCTCCGCCACGAACGGGTAAATGCAATGAAACGTCGTGAGATTGGCGCAGCCCGCGTCGTTGAGCACAAAGCGAAAGCCGCGCCGGCTAAACGCGTTGACCCACAGCGGCGCGACCGGGCGCGGCTCCATCGCAAACCAGACTCCTCGATGGGTCGGCAGAAAGCGCCGGTGAATGCCCAGCCGCTCTCCTTGATCGAGATAAACCTGCACCGCCGGCGGCAGCTCGTCGCGAGCATCCAGCAGATAGATCTTCCTGTCGCTCTCCCGCAGCCGCTGGAGATCATCGACCGTGAAGCACAGATACGGCGCGTGCGAGGCTTTGGTGACGCACAGCCGCGTATGCGTCAGCGGAATCTCATGCTGAGCGCGCTCGGTCTCGGTGAGCGTGAAAAAATCGTTGGCGCCGGTCGCGATGCCGCGCCGCACATCCGCCAACTCACGCAGCGACACCATCCGCCGATCCGGGAGCCAGGTCGAAGCAGCCGGCGGCGCGGGAAACAGGGGCAGCCATTTGGCCTCGGCGTCCAACTCCGGCAACCGGTAGCGCGTGACCGCCCGCTCGGGCAGCTGCTCGATCGGCGCTAGCTCGGCCTCGTCCGCCACATGCACAAACGTGATCACATCGTCCGCCGCTCGATCGGCGCGCAGCAGCAGCACACAGGCCGTCGTATTCGCATCGTCGAAGACCAGCCGCGTATGATCGAAGAGCGCCAGGCCATCGACCAGGTTGTGTCGCAGCAGAAACGAGCGGATCGGCACGCCGAAGTTGGCGTTCAAATACTCGAAGGGCGTAATAATCGCGGCGCGACCATGCGCCGCCAGACGTGTGGCGATCCCCAAAATAAACAGCACGTAGCTGTTGGAAAAAGCGCTTAGCTTGAGATCGAGCCGGCGCTCAAACATGCTCAGCAGCGCCTGACGATCGCGCAGCCGGCGGTGGCGAATATACGGCGGATTGCAGATGATCGCGTCGTAGCGCGTCCGGTCGGGATCGAGCAGAAAATCCTGCTGGCGGATCGTGAGGTTCGGCAGCGTGTCCTGAACGTTATGCGCCAGCACCCGCAGGATCGCCGGATCGGCATCAAGAGCCGTCAGCGCGATCTCAGGATTCCAGCCCGGCTGTCGCAGCAGCGCCTCGATCAGCACGCCCGTACCCACCGCCGGATCGAGCACCGAGCGCACGCCAGGCTGGAGCACATACGCCGCCATCCACTCGGCGATTCGCTGCGGCGTGAAGTACTGCCCCCAGCTGCGGCGATGCTCCAGCGGCGCGTGTGTCACATACGCCTGCGGCGTAACGCTCGGCTCGTGCAGCAGCGGCGGCAGCCAGCCGGGAGCGCCGAGCGCATCGAAAGAGCGCATCCAGTCGATGCGCTCTCGGTCGTCAAGATCTTCCAAGATCGACCTTCCGTCAATTGCGAGGACAGCGATCCTCGACGTTGGGAATACCGACGCAGATTAGCGTCCGCGCAACATTGTTGACCGGATAGCCAACGCCCTCGTGCGCCAGCCCGATGTAGAACTGCATGCGGTCTTCGCGCTGCTCGATCCGCACCCGGCCCGTGATCTCGACTTCCTCGCCAGGCTGCAAGTAGTCCCACTCGCCGGGCTTGGCCCACTGCTCCATCGGTCGCGGCGACATCGCCCAGCGGAATGGATAGCCGTGTCCGCCGCCCCAGTCCAGCGCCACGCGCCAAAAGCCGCCGCCTTTATCGTCCCATTTGTGCTCTTCGATCGACGAGAAAATATCGTCGGTCGAGTACAAGTAGCCGGAGGGCGGGCCCTGGGTTTTGATCGGCACGTCGCCCGTATTCTTGACGCGCACGGTCATCGTGATCTCGCTGCCGAGCGCAACCCGCACCGGCGCAATCTGAGCAAATGTCACCTGCGCCGACGAGCGGCCGGGCGAGACCACTTCGATCTGGCCCTGGCGCTGCACAATGTTGCCGACCTGATCCCGCGCGGTGATCGTGTAGGTGTAGGTGCCCGTCCCGACCAGCGATCCGTCGGGTCGTGAGCCGTCCCAGATATGACTCTGCGCGAATGGGCCTTCCCCCAACTCCGCGATAAACGGAATCTGGTTGTTGCTTTGATCGGTGAAGTTGATCGTCACCGTCGCGCTGACCGGCAGCCGGTAGGTGAAATACGCCACATCCTCGTCGGCGTCCTCGTTCGGCGAGAACTGCTCGGTGACGCTCAAATCCTCGATGCTGGGCGGCTGATCGGCGGCATCTTCCACGACGATCTCGCCGGTCACCGTGCTGGGAGAACCGCCGCCGGTCGGCGTGGCCTCAACCGTGTAGGTGTAGGTGCCGTTGGGCAGCACTTGCTGCACAATGCTCGGATCGCTGCCCTGCACCGTGCCGTCAAACACCAGCGAGTAGGGCTCTCCAGACGGCATACGCGGCTGCTTATCGCGCAGCGTGTAGCGCTTCCCGGCCTGATCGTCAAGAAAAACCGAGATCGACGCGGGAGCGCCGATCGTGTAATTGATCGTCAGTGAGTCGCCGACGCCGTCGCTGTTGGGCGATATCACACTGCTCGACGTACCGACATCGCTCAACGTCTCGCGCTGACCACAGCCGATCAGCACCAGCGCGAAGACCGCGATTCCCGTTATGCGGACCAAAAAACGAAGCATAGGCATTTATAAATGAGACTCCCGCGCCACACGCAGATCCGGCGCTTCATCGGCCGAAGCTCGGTAGCGTCGCTCAAAGATCAGCAGGCTCAGCACGCCAAGCAGCACGCCGAACCAGAGCGTGCAAAAGCGAATCATGATCGTCGCCGCCGTCGCCGCCGAGCTGCTCATCCCAGCGACCAGCACAACCAGCAGCGCTGCGCTCGACGCTTCCGAAACACCAAGACCACCGGGCAAGAATGAAACCAGACCGAAAAGTGTCGACGCCGCGAAGATAAAGGTTGCGATCAGCAGCAGCTCAAAGCCGGGCACGCTGCCGAAGCCGGTCAGCACATAGTAGAAGGCCACGCACTCGCCGCCCCACGAGACGATGCTGAGCACCGTCGAGACCAGCAGCAGCCGCCACGACAGCAGCGCAAAGCTGGACTCATAGAACTGCCGGGCCTGCGGGGCAAAGCGCTTAAGCACCGGCAGACGTTCCATACGCGCCAGCATCCACAGCGCGAACGGCCGGTATTGCAGCGCCCCGATGCCGGCTACTCCCGCGATCAGCAAGATCCAGAAGAGCGGCCGCGCCGATGGATACAGGTTCAGGCCGACCGCCATCAGCAACAGCATACCCAGCCCATCGGTCAGGCGCTCGGCCAGCACGATCGGGGCAGAAGCGCTCACTGGCGTGCCGTTGATGCGCTTGAGCAGATAGGACTTAAAAACTTCGCCGACTTTGCCCGGCGTCACAGCCATCACCATGCCGGAGCCGAAAAGCAGCGCGCTATCGAGACGGCTAACCCCGCTGCCCATGTCCAGCTTGCGCAGGTAATAATCCCACTTCAGCCAGCGCAGCACATAGTTGAGAAGCGTCCAGCCCAGCACCGCCCACAGCAGCGACCAATCGAAGTCGGCGAGACTAGTACCCACCGCGCGAATATCGGTCAGGATGCTCAGCGCGGCAATAACAAGCGCTCCCAGGACCGCTGAGAGCGCTACCTTACGTTGTATATTTCGAACCGAGATCAAAATCGTCGCTCCAACCACACAGCATCAGCCGCCAGTGCGGCTGATCGGGGAGCATTTTACCGCAGGTTGTCCGGCCCGGCAATGATGCTGTGCTGACAAGCGCGCCCTGCTACAGCTGCCGTCGCCAGGTCCAGATCGCCGCGCCAGCCAGCACCAGCGCGATCAAGCCCAGCGCAACCTCGGCGATCCGCAGCCCGTAGCTTGACCACCACGAGCCTTGCGCAGTCTCATCCTGGGACAGCTGGATCGTATCGGCCCCTGCCGGATCATTGGCGCGAAATCCCATTTGTGGCTGCTGAGCGGCACCACCAGCCGGATCGCTGAGCGCTGCGGCTGTCTCCGCATTACGTGCCACCGGCGCTGCCGAGGCGGCTGGAGACGCCGCAGCCGATGCTGCCGTTGCCTCCGAGGCGGCTGGAGACGCCGCCGGAGCTGCTACTGATGGAGGTGAAGCCGCAGCGGAGGCTTCCGGCACAGCAGCCTCCCCGACAGTATTGGCCGCTGGTGATGCGCTGGCAGCCGGCTCTTCGGCGGGGACCGGCCCGCCAGCCGACTCGGCAGCGCCTTGATCGGCCGGTGTTGAGGCTTCTGGGCTGCCTTGCGCCATCATCGTATCTGCTGAGCCACCACTTGTGCCCGAGCTGTCAAACTGCTGCGGATAGCCTTTTGCGGCTGACTCTGCAACCGGCGCTGAGGCCGGCATCGCCGACTGCGGCGCGCTGCCGCCCAGCACATCCACGCCCAGCACCACCACAAACAGCAGTGCCGCTACCAGCGAAGACCAGCGCAGCGTAGGAAAAAGCAGCCGACGCTGCGGCGCGACAGTCGCCGGATCGAGGGTGAACGAGCGGCGCGGCTGAACGTTTGGCAGCTCCCGCAGCAGCTCACGGAACATTCGCAGCTCCTGCACCTGCTGCGCACAGGCGGCACACGACGCTATCAGTTGCGCGGCCTGGTGGCGCTCCCCAAGATCGACGGCGTTGTCGATATAGGCTGACAACAGCTCGTCGTAATTGTCGGTATGGTTATGTGACAATCGTTCCATCTACAAACACCAGGGTTGCTGAAGCAATTCTCGATCGAAATGCCTAAGCCGTTTCAGCTTCCTGACTCATTATGATACAGACTAATCAGGAGTCTGACGGTAGCGGGCAGGTAAAAGTTCCCCCTGGCGCAGCACATTGCGTAATTGCGCCCGACCGCGGCTTAATCGCGACTTCACCGTTCCCAGCGGCCAGCCCGTCACCGCGCTGATCTCGTCGTAGCTAAAGCCCTGAATATCACTCAAAACGATCGCCAGCCGCTGATCGGCGTCCAGCTCGTCGAGGCCGCGCTGGATCTCCCCGGCCAGCTCATTGCGCAGCGAGCGCTCGTCGGGCGACTCACCACTGTCTTCAAACTGTCGCGGCGCGTGATCTTCGTCGTCCAGCAGCGCGTCGATCGAGCTGGTTGGGCGGCGCTGCCGAGCCCGCAGCTGATCGTAGCAGCCGTTGGTCGCAATGCGCATCATCCAGGCGGCAAACGAGCCACCCCGGTAGCGGCGAATATTGCGAAACGCCGACAGAAACGCATCTTGAGTAACATCCGCCGCCGCGTCGGGATCGCCAAGCATGCGATAGCACAAATTGTACAATCGCGTCTGGTAATGCTCGACCAGCACATTGAAGGCGCGTACATCGCCCCGCTGGCTGTCGGCTATCAACTGTGATTCATCGTACGTCATTCGTCGCTACGGCGTCATCAAATTTAACTATGGATGGGGGGATTATAGCAGAGGTTACCCGCTTGCTCGGAGGGCGCACAAGCGACGTTGGTCTTAATCGAGAAGATGGATAGGCGGCGGAAATGCAAACGAGGGGCGCCAGGCCCCTCGCTGCACGTGGTTGGAACGAACCTAGAAGTCCATACCGCCCATGCCGCCCATGCCGCCAGGACCACCGGCAGGAGCAGATTCCTTCTCAGGAATATCGGTGACAAGCGCATCCGTCGTCAGGATCATGCTGGCGATCGACACGGCGTTCTGCACCGCCGAGCGGGTCACCTTGACCGGATCGATCACGCCCTGCTCCAGCATCGAGCCGTACTCGCCGCTCATGACGTTATAGCCGATGGCGGTGTTGCCCTGCTCCTGCTGGTAGCGGCGCACGGTGTTGATGATCACCGCGCCGTCTTCGCCGGCGTTGCGGGCCAGCTGGCGGATCGGCTCCTCAAGCGCGCGGCGCAGGATCGAGACAGCGACCTTCTCGTCGTCGTTCGCGGTCTCCACGTTGTCCAGCGCGCTCAACACATTGATCAGCGCCACACCACCGCCGGGGACGATGCCCTCTTCGACAGCCGCGCGGGTCGAGCGCAGCGCGTCCTCGACGCGGTGCTTGCGCTCTTTCAGCTCGGGCTCGGTCGCAGCGCCAACCTTGACCACCGCTACGCCGCCGGCCAGCTTGGCCAGGCGCTCCTGGAGCTTCTCGCGGTCGAAGTCGCTGGTCGTGGTCTCGATCTGGGCGCGAATCTGCTCGATGCGGCCCTTGATCGCGCTCTCATCGCCGTAGCCCTCGATGATCGTCGTGTCATCCTTGGTGGCGACGACGCGGCGGGCACGGCCCAGATCCTCGATCGTGGCGCTGTCGAGCTTGCGGCCGATCTCCTCCGAGATCACGGTGCCGCCGGTCAGGATCGCGATGTCTTGGAGCATGGCCTTGCGGCGATCGCCGAAGCCAGGCGCCTTGATCGCCAGCACGTTGATCGTGCCGCGCAGCTTGTTGAGCACCAGCGTGGCCAGCGCCTCGCCGTCGATGTCCTCGGCGATGATCATCAGGTTCTTGCTGACCTGAAGCACCTTCTCCAGCACCGGCAGCATCTCCTGGATCGAGGAGATCTTCTTGTCGGTGATCAGGATGTAGGGCTCTTCCTGGACAGCTTCCATGCGGTCGCTGTTGGTGACGAAGTAGGCCGAGATGTAGCCGCGATCCAGCTGCATGCCCTCGGTGTACTCGGTCTCGTAGCCCAGGCCGCGGCCTTCCTCAACCGTGATCACACCGTCCTTGCCGACCTTGTCCATGACCTCGGCCAGCAGCGTGCCGATGTCCTGATCCGCCGCCGAGATCGCCGCGACGTTGGCGACTTCGCTCTGATCCTTGACCGGCTGGGCCAGGTCGCGCAGCGCATCGATGACAGCCTGGGCGCCCTTGTCGAGGCCGCGCTTGATCAGCATCGGGTTAGAGCCGGCCGCAACCAGGCGCAGGCCCTCGCGCACAATCGCCTGGGCCAGAACCGTGGCGGTGGTGGTGCCGTCGCCGGCGACGTCGTCGGTCTTGGTCGCCGCCTCGACGAACAGGCGCGCGCCCATGTTCTCGAACGGATCTTTCAGCTCGATCTCCTTGGCCACGGTCACGCCGTCATGGGTAACTGTGGGCGAGCCGAACTTCTTGTCGATCGCGACGTTGCGGCCGCGAGGACCAAGCGTCGTTTTAACTGCATCGGCAACGATATCGACGCCGCGCAGCAGAGCGCGCCGGGCGTCTTCGTTGAATATAACTTGTTTAGCCATAAACTCCCTCTATATCCAAAGGTGGTAGCTGTTACGGATTGAACGGCAGCATGGTGCCTGGTTCAGCCGGATCGATTAATCCTGAACAACCGCCAGAATATCTTTCTCGGCCAGAATCAGGTAGTCTTTGTCGTCGAGCTTGATTTCGGTGCCCGCATACTTCGCGAACAGCACACGATCGCCAGCCTTGACCGAGACGGCAATGCGCTTGCCGTTGTCATCCAGGCGGCCCTCGCCAACTGCGACGACAGTGCCTTCCTGTGGCTTTTCTTTGCTGGCGGTATCAGGCAGGAAGAGCCCGCCCTTGGTCTTCTCTTCGCGCTCCTGCGGCTGGATCACAACGCGATCAGCCAACGGACGAATACGGAAATCCATACTGTTCCAACCTCCCGTGGTTGCCTTCAGAACTTCAAAGATTTAGCACTCAATTTATGTGAGTGCTAACTGGCATCTATGGTATGCATCTCACGGGATTTTGTCAAGCGCGGTAGTAGAAGGTGTTTATTTTACACACGCAGGGATAGAGGCTGTGTTCTTGAGGCTTAGCCAGGAGCTCATGTAAATAGTTTCGCTTAAAACGATGTTAAAAGAATGTTAGAGTTTTAGCAATCTCGCAAATTGAGTGCTAATCACTGCTGCGGCACATTGATATAGCCCTGAATCGTAGCGCGCAAGCGCTGGTAGCCGGCGCCGGAGCTGACTACCGTCGGCTGTCCCACATTGCCGAGCGGAATGTTACTAAGCTGTGCTCCAGGGTATTGCTGCTGCGCCGCGCTCAGATATGCCTGACGAAACTGCTCGCTGATCACTTGCTGGCTCGCGCCCTCGGTCACCTCGATCTCGACCTCGGTGCGAAACTGCTCAAGGACGAAGCTGCCGGTTGACGGCACATCACTGCCCTGGCCAGGCACATACTCCTGCACCAGGGATGTCACATATTCCTGAATCGGCGCCACTAGCTCCGGGCGGTACATCAACGCGCCAAAGTACAGGCCACCTGTGATCAATCCGGCGGCGAACAGGCCACGGACGGCGCGACCGAATGCGCTGCGGCGACGAGGCGGTCTCAGCTGCTGCGACCTCGGTGCCGGTCTGGGCGCTGGCTTCGGCGGGGTGGGCAACGGCTGAGCCTGACGTTGAGCCGGACGCTGCTGCGGTTGCTGCTGGGCAGCCGGACGCTGGGCTCGGACCTCGGGCAGAGGATCAAAGGTCCGTGTGCGTAGACGCTCGCCGGTAACAATCGGCAGGGCGCGTCGGAACTCGGAGATCGTTTTGAAGCGATCTTCTAGCTCAAGCTGAAGCGCTTTGTCGAGCACCTGACTGGTTTCAAGCGAAACATTGGACTGGACGCTGCGGGCAGACGGAAACGAGAAGGGCGGCTCTTCGCGCGGGTCGCGGCCGGTCAACAGGTGATGCAGCGTCGCAGCCAACGCATACACATCCGACTGGATCGTCGCGATGCCTTGATACTGCTCGGGCGGCGCGTAGCCCGGCGTACCGATCATTGTGCCGCGATGGCCGGGCTGGAGCAGCTTTGCGATACCAAAGTCGACCACCTTCACATTGCGATCGGCGGTGATCATGACGTTGGACGGCTTCATGTCACGGTAGATCAGGCCATTCTGATGCAGAAACTCCAGCACATCGCAGAGCTGCTCGGCCCAGATCAGCACCTGCGCCTCGGGAAAGCGCGGCGTTTGCTTCAGCAGATCCTCAAGATCGTCGCCAAAGATAAACTCCATCGACAGGTAGTAGCGGCCCTCGTCGATGAACGAGCGATAGATATGCGGAATCCCAGGATGGCCCTTGATCTTACGCAGCAGCTGGGCCTCGTCCACAAACCGCTTGATGCCCTCTTCGCGCTCTTGAGCATTCGTAAACCGATCGTGCATCTCTTTGATGGCATAGACCGCGCCATCGTCGTCCACAGCCTGATACACGACGCCCATACCGCCTTCTTTGATCACCCTGGTGATGCGGTAGGTATCGTCGAGCAGCACATCATGGCCGCACTGCTGGCAAAAATTCGCGTCCGCCTTATTCGGCGCGCGGCAGATCGGGCAAAGAATTCTCTGGGTTATACTATGTGTCGTCACAATAGCTTACATCAAGCAAAATATACACCACTACATCAAAGGATAACACCCTGTTTGAGGAGTGGCAACCGCTAAGCATGTACGTTGAAAATCCTTCAAGTGTTGCGCCTACCTACAACATCGGCTCAGCGCCCATCGTCGAAGCGCGCAGGCTGCTGCCGCTGTTTCGGCGCCGAAGTCAGCCGCAGATGATGCGCTTCGGCGACCATAAGCTGGTATATCGCGTCGCGGGCAGCGGCCCTGCGCTGGTGCTCGTCCACGGTTTATCGGGATCGGGCAGCTGGTGGCGACGCAATACGCCTGTCTTGACCAGGCATTTTACGGTCTACTCGATCGATCTGGTCGGCTACGGCAGCAACCGCGCGCTGCGTCCGATCCGTATCCCGCAGGCGGCGCACTATATCGGCGAGTTTATCGGCGCGCTGCCGCCTGGCTGTGCGCATCTGCTTGGTCACTCGATGGGCGGACAGATCGCCACGCATGTCGCCGCCGAATATCCGCATCGTATCAATCGGCTGGTGCTGGCTTCGGCAAGCGGCATGGTGCGGGCGGATCTGCTGCGCATGATGCTGCGCCTGCCCAGCGCCGGACGCTATGGTCGCTTCGATTTTATGCCGACGCTGGCCTATGATGCCCTGCGCGCCGGTCCTTTGAATCTGCTGCTCAGCGCTCTCGATCTGCTTTCCAACGATGTCACGGACTCGCTGGCCCGCATTGTCGCGCCCACGCTGCTGATCTGGGGCGAGCAAGACAAACTGGTGCCGGTCGCGGTCGGCGAGGCGGTGCACCATGCGCTCCCCAGCTCTCGGCTTGAGATCATTCCCCGCGCCGGCCACGTGCCGATGTGGGATCAGCCTGAGCAGTTCAATCAGCTGGTGCTGGACTTTTTGCTGGCAGCTGGACAAGAACGCCAAGAACAAAGAACAACAGAACAAAGAACAAAGGAACAAAGCGACGACGAAAGAGCCAAGAGCTAAGAGCCGAGAACCGACGAGAACCTAGAACCTAGAACCTAGAACCAGACGGAGACAAAGCCGCCTAGCTTTCGAGTGATGCTTGCAGCTCTGTCAGCGCCGTCTGTAGGGCCTCGTCGAGGCGCTCACGATCGGGACCGCCGCCCTGTGCCGCATCGGGCTTGCCGCCGCCACGCCCACCGACGATCGCCGCCGCCGCTTTGAGCAGCGCGCCCATGTCTGCCGTGACGCCAGCCGGACGATTGAACACGAGCTGCGCTTTATCTGCGCGCAGTCCCAGCAGCGCCACGCCGCCAGCGTCCGCAATACGCTTTGCCAGCAACCGCAGGCTATCGAGCGTGCGATCGTCGTAGGACTGCACGACCACCGGCACACCGCCGAGCCTGGGAGCTGCCGCGATGAGATCTTGAGCGTCGTAGTCGATCAGCCGCTCCTGAGCGCGCTCCAACGTTTTGCGCTGAGTCTGCTCGGCGGCGCGCAGCCGCTGAACGGCAGGTGTAAGCTCGGCCAGGCTCACGGAAAGCTCGGCAGATACGCCTAGAAGTATCTGATTCTTCCAGCGATAATCCCGAATCGCGCGGCCACCACAGACGAACTCCACACGCACGCCGTTTTTGTAGCGCTCCCAGCGCCGGATCACGACGCCGCCGACCTCGCCCGTGCGGTTGGGATGCGTCCCGCCACACGGCGAGTGATCGAAGTCGCCCGCCGAGACGATGCGAATACGCTCGTAGGCCTGCGGCAGCTTGCGCAGCGTCAGCGTGCTTAGCTCCTCAGAGGTGACAAAGCGTGCATGAATCGGCACGTTGGCCCAGATCATCTGGTTCGTCGCGTCTTCGATCGCGGCGATCTGCTCGCCGCTCAAGCCGGGATGCGCCAGATCGACGGTGCAGATTTCGCCGCCGAGATGAACCGCCACGGTCCGCGCATCGAACTGCTGCTCGCAGGCCGCGCTGAGCAGATGCTGACCGTGATGCTGCTGCATGAAATCGAAGCGCCGCGCCCAGTCTATCTGCCCCTGCACCTCGTCTGCTTCGAGCGGCGCTGCCAGGATATGCCAGATCTCGTTTGCTTCGTCAGCCTGCGTGTCCAGCACCTGAACGTCATTCAGCATTCCGTGATCGCCGGGCTGACCGCCGCCCTCGGGATAGAACGCCGACCGATCGAGCGCCACGGCCGGCTGTCCATTGAATGTGGATCGCTGCGTGACTCGCGCCGTAAACGTTTGCATGTATGCGTCGTCGTAGTACAGCCGCTCAGCGGGCATCTATACGCCTCCGTTGATTACAGACTCTCACCTGAGACCCAAAAAATGAATTGCGACATCAAGGCCAGGGCGTGATAAATCACGCCCCTACGAGATAATTCATCTACGTGTATTGTAAAGCGTTTTGGCTTCTTTGTTGGTTTGTTCGTTTGTTCCTTGGTTCTAGGCTCTAGGTTCTTGGTTCTTCGCTCTACCCTTCAATCAGCGCCAGCTCCGCCGAGAAGCCGGGGCCGAACACGCACATCAGTCCGGTTTCGCCGGGCTGGATCATGGCGTTGTCGAGGAAGCGCTCAAGCACAAAAAAGATCGTCGCCGAGGACATGTTACCGTATTCGCGCAGCACGGCGCGGCTATCGGCCAGCGCTTCCGGCGGAAGATCGAGCGATGACTGGTAGGCCTGCAAAACTTTCGCGCCGCCGGGATGGTAGATATGGTGATCGATCGACTCGGGCGTGAGATGATGCAGCGCCAGAAATTGCGTCGCCAGGTCGCGGTAGTGATGGGTGACCACCGACGGAATGCGCGTGCCAAAGATCACTTGAAAGCCATCGTCGACGATGTCCCAGCCCATCAGATCCAGCGAGTCGGGAAAGAGCGTCGAGCGCGTGTCGACGATGCGCGGCCCCGGGTTCTCGGCATGATCGGCCACCTGATCGCCCGCCACCAGCACGGCCGCCGCGCCGTCGCCAAAGAGCGAGAGCGCCACCAGGTTGCGCTTCGAGCGATCGTTGTGCTGGATCGTCAGCGTGCACAGCTCGACCGTCACCAGCAGCACGCGATGCGTCGGAAACGCCCGCACATACTCCTGAGCGCGGGCCAGACCGCCGAGACCGCCGGCGCAGCCCAGGCCCCAGATCGGAGTGCGGCGCGTATGCGGGCTCAGATTGAGCAGCGTCATCAGCCGGGCATCGATCGACGGCGCGGCCAGGCCGGTGGTCGAGACAAAAATAATATGATCGATCTGATCCGGCGTGACCTGCGCGCGCTCCATGCAGCGCCGAGCGGCCTCCTCGCCCAGCTTGCAGGCCATATCGATAAACAGATCGTTGGCCTGACCAAAGCTGTGCGGCTCCATAAACCACTCGGGCGGCTCCGACAGATAGCGGGTATCGATCTGCGCATTGTCAAAGATTGTGAGATAGCGATCGATCTCTTTGATACTTGGCCCGAACACCGCGCGGGCATACTCGCGAGCCGTCTGCTGCGTCACCTGATACGGCGGTACGGCAGTCACCACGGAAACAATACTCGGCATCAAAGCTGCTCCATTCTCCTCAAAAACATCAGGTCGCTGATGCATACAATAGTCATACCACAATTTACGCAGCGCTAGAGGCTCTTAGACGCAAAAAAGCTCCCTGCGCTGATACCGCACAGGGAGCCGGATCGAGACCAACGAATTGTGTAGACTAGCTGTTAGCTCAGCGCCGACGACGCGCGCTCCAGGCGAGCCAGCGTTTCGTCGCGGCCAAGCGCGTGCAGCGTTTCGAAGAGCGGCGGCGAGACTTTGCTGCCGGTGGCGCCGACACGCAGGGCCATAAACAGATCGCCGACTTTGAGGCCAAGCTCCTCGGCCAGCGTCCGCAGCCGCGTCTCCAGCGCTGCGATGCTCCAATCTTCAAGCTCGCGCAGCGCCGTGATCGATGCGTTGAGCGCCCTCTGAGCCGTGGCCGCGTCGAGCTTCTTGGGGATTAGCAGCGCCTGATCGTAGGTTTCGGGAGCGTGGAAGAAGAAGCGCAGCAGCTCGGGCGCCTCGCTGAGCATCACCAGGCGCTCCTGGATCAGCGGAACCAGCTGCTCGATAAAGGCGCGCTGCTCGTCGGTAGCCGGATCGCCGACCAGGCCGTCGCGCTGCAAGTAAGGCAGGATGCGCTCGGTCAGCTCACCAGGCGATAGCTGGCGAATATAGATCCCGTTGAACTTGTTGAGCTTTTCGATGTTGAACACACCGCCGGAGGGCGAGATCTTCTTGAGATCGAAGCGCTCGATCAGCTCGTCGCGGGTCATGATCTCGGTCGTCTCGTCGTAGCCCCAGCCGATCAGCGCCAGAAAGTTGGTGATCGCCTCAGGCAGGTAGCCTTTCTCCAGGTAATCGGTGATCGCGGTATCGCCGTCGCGCTTGGAAAGCTTCTTGCCGCTGGGGCCGAGCACCTGCGGCACATGCACCCACACCGGCTGCTCCCAGCCAAAGAACTGGTAGAGCAGCACATGGATCGGCGAGGTCGGAATCCACTCGTCGCCGCGCATAGCGTGCGTGATCTGCATCTCGTGGTCGTCTACCACAACCGCAAAGTGATACGTTGGGAAGCCGTCGCCTTTGATCATCACCAGATCGTTCTGGAGCGCGTTCTGAAACGTGATCGGGCCGCGAATCAGATCGTTGACGACGGTCTCGCCTTCCAGCGGCACCGCGATGCGCACGACGTGCGGCTTGCCCGAAGCCTCCTCGGCGGCGCGCTCCTCAGCGCTCAAAAATCGGCAGTGACGATCGTAGCCGGGCGGCTCCTTGCGCGCCTGCTGCTCTTCACGGACCTGCTGGAGTCGCTCGGGCGTGCACCAGCATTTGTAGAGATGGCCTTTGGCCAGCAGATCGTCGGCGTGCTTATGGTAGATATCGAGGCGCTCCGACTGCTTGTAGGGCGCGAACTGGCCGCCGACATCCGGGCCTTCATCCCACTGGAGATCCATCATGCGGATCGACTCTTTGAGCTGCTCCTCCGCGCCCTCGACGAAGCGGTTGCGATCGGTATCTTCGATGCGCAGCAAAAACTGGCCGCCGGTATGCCGCGCCCAGAGCCACTCGAAAAGAATCGTGCGCATACTGCCGATATGAACGTATCCCGTAGGACTCGGCGCGAAGCGGGTGCGCGCCGGTCGCTCTGCCTGTGTCATTGAGATCCTCCAAAGCTAGACTAGCCAGGATTATACCAGCGACTGTCGTGCTGACGGGTGTGATCAGGAATGGCAAAGCAGTAGAAAGGCCCGATTTTTGAGCAATCGGTCAGATGCGCGCCAGAAAGCCGCGCCGGAGCAAGCTGGTATAATCGCGTCATGCAGAATATTGGCATGGTTCTGCGGACGCTGCTGGGCGTACCGCTGTTCTTGTATATTCCCGGCTTTATGCTGGATCGTGTGTGGCTCGGCGATCACAGCGCTGTGCGCGGGATCGAGCGTCACGTGATGCGCATCGTGGTCAGCGTCCTGCTGACGGGCTGGCTGGCGCTGCTGCTGGCGGAGTTCGGCATCTTCAACTACTGGCTACTGCTCGCGATCGCGCTGCTGCTCGGCGGCATTGGCGCGGCGATCCTCCGCCGTCAGGGCAGACTGCCACGCTTTGAGCCGCGCTCTTCACCGCTCGGCATCGTCGCGGGACAATCGCCGGCGAGCGCGGCGGGCGGGCTACGCTCGGCGCTGGCTGCGATCCGCTTCGATCACGCGCTGCTCGGTATCGCGCTGCTGTTCGGTGTGCTGGTGGCGCGGCCGTTCGAGGTTATTCGCGGTGGTCTTGACGCGGGCGTGTACGCCAACACCGGTGTCGCGATCGCGCGTA
Source organism: Herpetosiphonaceae bacterium (assembly GCA_036401895.1). GTDB lineage: Bacteria > Chloroflexota > Chloroflexia > Chloroflexales > Kallotenuaceae > LB3-1. The sequence goes on from DASWTW010000559.1 coordinate 46,689, forward strand.
CCGGCTCGATCATACAGTACGATCCGATCGTCGCCGAGATCGGGCAGCGCGCCGCGCAGGGCGACGATTTCGCCAGGCAGATCGAGAGCAATGTTTTTGGCGTGCAGAGCGCCAAGCGCAACATCGCCACGCGGCTGCGGGCTGCGGGCTTCTTCATCAACTTCGGCGAGCTGGCGCAGGGCCGCGTCGTGCCGCAGTTCTTCCACCTGTGGCCGGTCTGGATCGCGCTCTTTGTCTCGATGCTCGGCCCAACGCTCGGTCTGGTGGCGACTGGGGCGTTCGGGACGCTGGGCGTTGTGCTGCTGGGCCTGATCGGTAGGAGGATCGGCGGCGCGCTGGCGGGCGTGCTGGCGGCGCTGTTTCTGGCGCTGATGACGCCGCAGGTCTGGTTCAGCCGGATGTCAACCTCGGAGGCGCTGGCTCAGGCGCTGACGCTGGCCGGCCTGTGGGCATTTAGCTATTTCGCGGATGTTGCCACGCACCGCGAGCGAATCTGGTGGGGCGCGATCGTGGGCGGCGCGGCGGGCGCGCTGGCGCTCACTCGCATCGACTTCTTCTGGTTGGTCGGGCCGGCGCTGGTGCTGCTGGTGTATGTGGCGCTGACTCATCGCTGGCACGTCGGCTACACGGCGCTGGCGCTCACGCTGGGCGGCCTGCTGATCCACACCGCACTGCACACCGTGCTGATCTCCCGCGCCTACTTCTTCGACACCGGCTACGCGCGCTTCCAGGATTTCGCGATCACCATCTATGCGACGCTACCGTTTCTGACGCCGGATCTGCAAGATCGTTTCATGAATCGCTGGGGCAGCAAATATCAAGATCCGTGGCGACTGTGGATCGAGCTGAGCGTGATCGTCGTCGGGCTGGCAGCGCTGCTGGCGCTCTGGCGCTGGCCGCGTCCGCTGCTGCTGCTTGAGCGGCAGATCCGGCGCCGGAGCCGCTGGCTGATCACGGGCTGCGTGCTGCTGCTCGGCGCGCTGGCGATCTATGGCTATCTGATCCGACCCGAGATTCTCAGCGCCAGCGTGCTACAGAACCCGTTTGAGGCACAAAACTGGCTGCGGCTCCAGGGCTACGTGGGCGCGCCGATCGAGCCGCCGATCGATAAATATTGCCAGCCGGAGCAGCCGTGCAAAGAAACGCTCTACATCGGCCTGGCAAACATGGTCCGGCTGGGCTGGTATCTTTCGCCGCTGGGCGTTGCGCTGGCCGCTGGCGGCTGGCTGCTGCTGGTGCGCAAACTTGATCGGCGCTCGTGGTTCTTCTTGCTGATCGCCACGATCTACGCGCTCTTCTATATTCGCTCGCTCTACGGCACCAGCGATCAAACCTATATCTATATTCTGCGGCGCTACGTGCCGCTGGTCTATCCAGCCTGCGCGCTGGGGATCGCCTACGCGCTGGTGGTGCTCAAAGGCGTCGGGCAGCGCAGATTTCAGCTGGCGCGGCTGGGAGTGTTTGGGCTGCTGACTGCCGGCTTGCTGCTGTTCTTCACCGTCACGGGCAGAACCGTATATGCACATGTCGAGTATGCCGGAGTTTTGAATCAGATCGAAGCGCTGAGCAGCCAGATCCGTGAGCAAGACATTGTGCTGGTGCGCGGCGGTGGCGCGGATGAGGTGGCAGTTCGCGACACATCCGAGCTAATCGCGGCGCCACTGACTTATGTCTACGGCCGCAATGCCTTGCCGGTCAAGGGCCGTGCTCCCGCCAAATATCCCGCCGCCTTTGCCGATCAGGTGACGCGCTGGCGTAGCGAGGGTCGCAACGTGTACCTGCTGCTGGCGGCCAGCGGCGGCGATCTGCTGCTGCCCGGCTACGGCCTGCGCGCGATCGATACCTGGACGCTGGAGCTGCGCGAGTTTCAGCAACTGGAAAACCAGAAGCCCAAACTTTCCTACACGAATCAGGTTCCGTTCCAGCTCTATCAGGTCGTGCCGGAAGCCGAGGCTGAGCCGCAGCGCTCGTTCTCCTACGACGATACCGCCGCGCAGGTCGCCGGTTTTTATCGTAGCGAACAGCTGCCGGGCGAGACGCAGCGCAGCGATTGGACCGACGGCATGGCTGTGCTGCGACTGCCGACCACCGCGCAGGGCCAGAGCCTGGCGCTTGAGATTGCTCCTGGCAAACGTCCGGCGTCGGTTGATCCGGCGCGCCTGTGCCTCGATGTCGCCGCTGAGCCAACACCTTATCCCGAGGGTGGTGTTGCCGGCGCCACGAGCGTGCCCTGGCGTGAGCTGAGCTGTATCCAGCTGAATGAGAGCGGCCAGACGATACAGGTCGATCTGCCGGATCTCGCAACCAACAGCGCGGTTCTGCTCCGCCTGCGCTCGAATACATGGATTCCTTCTGAGGCCACGCCTGATCCTGGAACCACCGCCTCGCAGGACGCGCGAACGCTGGGCGTACGCTTCATCCGCGCGACACTTACCCCCTAGCTAACAACTAGATTCAGCCTCCTGCACGCCCCACAGCTCGGCTCCGATCGCCTCCGATCGGACCGTAGTTTGTGAGGCGTGCCATGTTTAAGAACTTGGTACCATCGGACTATGGTTGCACCCAGAGCCGCCTTCTATACTGGCTTACAGAGATTAAAGGCATCAGGAGTCTTTAAGATGAAGCTGAAGCGACTTGTAAAAGGCCAATCGATAGTTGAATTAGCGCTTATCTTGCCATTTCTCATCGCCATGACGGTCGGCACCATGGAGGTAGGCTACTACGTGTACACCTACTCCGAGCTGGAAAACGCCACACGCATCGCGTCCGAGCGTGCAGCCAAGACGCCACCTACCACAACGAACACGTCCGACGACAACTCATCCGACACGTGCGCGGTGCTGATCAAAGAGGCCGCGACCGACGGCGTGACGCTGAGCAACCTGACCTACAACGACATTACGATTACCTATCCTGGCTCATCGACACGCAAAATCGGCGACCAGATCGAGGTGCGGATTGAGTATCAGGGCGAGTGGCTTTCACCGGTTGGTAAGCGCCTCCTGGGCAACTTCCTGACCTTCAACTTCGCCTCGCGGCGCACGATCGTTAGCTTGAATGCAACCAATGGCAGCCCGATTTGTTAGCAACCGTTTGCGTCTGCATGACCTGGTAGGAGTAGATCGCATGAATATTCTTCGCGCATGGCGTGTCCGGCAAATGTTCCGCAAACAGGTTCGCCAACGTGTTGCCGGCCGCCACCAATCAGGGCAGGCGATTGTCGAGCTTGCTCTGGCGGTTACGTTTCTTGCCTTTTTGTTCGCGGCGGCCGTCGATCTGGGTATTGCCTATAAGTCGTACCAGACGTTGATGAACGCGACGGCCGAAGCCTCAACGTCGCTAACAGTCGAGCCATTGAGCAGCTGCCAGGCAAACACACCGTGTGATCCAGTCGCTAATGCTAACCGTAAAGCGCGGGATCGCTTTCGCCAGGAGCAGGGCGCTGATATTCGCGGCTCGGCCAGCACGCTCGATCTTGACTCGAACAACGTCGACGACCTGGGAGAGCATGGCTGGGGCTGGATCGAGCAGCGCGTCCTGATCGACGAAGCCGATAGCTCCCAGATCCAGATCGTAGGCGGCACATTCGCGGTTGGCGAGAGCTTTACCCGAACCAGCGATCCCGACTGCCTGGACCGAAAGTCGCTCAACAGCAGGGGCCAACAGTGCTTCATCGTGGTTCGCTCGGTTATCATCTACCATCCGTTCGCAATCTCGCCGGCGGTCGGCTCTGAGATGATTATTCGGGCCATCTCGGTTAAGCCGATTGTCTAGCGCGATTGGATCGTAGATCGCACGCTCAACAGCTCCGACACATTATCGTTGTAACCAGCTCATCGGAGGTAGTAGATGCGTTATCGTCAGCAACTCCGATCACCCAATACTTCATCCAACTTTATCGGGGGTAGTGGTATGAGTCGCAATTATCGTCGCAGGGAATCCGGCCAAAGCATGCCGCTGATTGCAATGATGATCGTGGTCATCGTGGCAATGGTAGGCTTGTCGGTGGATGTCGGCAACGCGTACGGCCAGCAGCGCCGTATGCAGAACGCCGCCAACGCAGGCGCGTTGGCAGGTATGAACTCGGTTATGGCCAATCAGCGCAACCAGGACGTGTGGACCAACGTTCAGCGCACGATGTCCGGCAACCGGGTGGATAACTCAGGCCCGGAGTACAGCTACCGCGCCGACTATGTGCTTGAGAACGGCAGCGTCGTGATGCTGGGCTCGTGGAACGGCTCGACCGCCTACGTGCCGAACGGCTCGCAGAGCGTCCCGAGCAATGTGGTGCGCGTGCAGGTCACGATCAGCGAGCGCGTCGACACCTACTTCGCCCGCGTCGTCGGCCAGAACGACCTGACGGTCAACGCAAACGGCAACGCCTGCGTCGGCGGCTATGGCCTGGGCGTGTATCCGCTGGGCATTCCGCTCAACCTGAAGAAGACAATGCCCGGCAACGGCAACCAGGCCGATCAGCCCTACCATCGCATCTACCGCTCGAACGGCTCCGAGCTGCCCAATACCAGCCCGGATTGGGGCAACTGGGACAAGATGAAGGGCATGACGCTCTACCTGCCGGTTGAGAACTGGAACGACGCCCAGCCCGGCACCCACATCTCGTGGCTGAGCTGGACCGGCGGCAACGGTGCGAACGAGCTGGACGCCGGCATGACCTTCCCCGGCACGCTCCAGGATGGCTTCGTCGAAGGTACTGAGCTGGATGCGTCGACGCCGAACACCAAGCCCCTCAAGCAGCTCACGCTCGGCGACTGGATCAACGGCGACACCGGCGTCAAGGCTCAGCTGAAGGATGAGTTCGACGCGCACAAGGTCAAGGATCGCGACCTGATCCTGCCGATCTATGACAAGGCCGGCAAGCAGGGTAGCGTGACCTCGTTCCACATGGTCAAGATGGGCGTCTTCCGCATCAAGGAATACACCTTCACCGGCAGCCCGAAGTATATCAAGGTGCAGTACCTGGGCGATGCCAAGACCCGCCCGCAGCTGTGCGCCAGCGAGCGTGACCCGGATGACAGCTACGAGGCAGCCAAGCGCTTCAACGTCGAGGGCACGACCAAGGTCAACCGCGTGTGGAGCACCAAGTCCGAGAGCGCCGTCACCTATGACATCGTGCTGGTCATGGACACCTCGGCCTCGATGGAGTTCGACTGGAACGATCGCCGCCCCGGCACCGCTGGCTTCCAGTATGCCCGTATGATCGATGCCAAGAAGTCGATTGTGGACTTCGTGCAGGGCTTCGACGTGGCCGGCGACCCGGATGCGCGCATGGCCTTTGTGACCTTCGGCGCTACTGGCCCGAACGCAGCCAAGGTTCAGAACGGCTGGACGGACTCCGGCTGTACCACGGCTGAGGTCGCGGCGCAGGCCTGTACTGAGACCAAGAAGTGGTCGACCATCCAGCAGAAGGCCAACTCGATGACGACCAACGGCTATACTCCTGGCCCGCAGGGCTTCGAGGCCGTGGAAACGCTGCTGCGCAGCACGCGCACGCCGAAAGCCGGCAAGCAGTATCGCCAGATTGTGCTCTTCGCGACGGACGGTGTGTTCAACGTCTGTGGTACCGATCGCGGCGCGCAGAGCTGCCCGTACGGCAAGATGGTTCCGTTCGACGGCTCGGGCGGCAACAATCCTGAGTACTACCTGAACAACCCGTCGTACAACATGGTCTCGGGACGCCCGATCTGGCAGGCGCAGCAGGTTGCCAGCCGGATCAAGAACAGCGGCGCGAAGGTCTTCGTTATCGCGCTGACCCCGCGTGGCGGCGACTTCAACCCGGCCGGCCTTCCGGAGATGAGCAGCGGCACCGGCTACTACTACGAGGCCGACGATAGCGGCGCGATGGCCAACATCTACGCGCAGATCAAAGAAAAGATCGAGGGCGACCGCTGTCAGCCGATGGAAGGATGGCAGCCGGCCGAGGGCGCGCAGATCAAGCTGACGCAGCCCAGCAACCCGACCTTTATCAAGACGGTCGTGGCTGACACCAACGGCCAGTGGAAGTTTGCAGACCTTGAGGCCGGCCAGTACGTCGTCAAGTCTGATCCGCTGACCATCACCAGCCGCGAGGACGGCAAGACCCGCAAGTACTCGCGCATTCGCAACGGCTTCAACCTGAGCGACGAAAGCCAGGCTTCGATCAACATCAACCCGCAGTATCCCAACGGCGCGACAGTTTACTCTGAACTGCTGCTGTCGCTGCCGCTGGGCCCGGATGGGGCACCGTTGAACGGCTGCAACACTCCGTAGTTGTAAAGTGCGCCGGAGTAAGCTCAGAAATCTGGGCTTACTCCGGCGCGTTTTTGTTAATCGCCGATTTTCAGCTCATCGCGGCCGGGCATACAAACCTTTTTGTGACTGAGATTCAAACATTTTCAACCTAGAGATTTATCTTCTTGCATCATTGGAAACAGACAAAAATCAAGTTCGACATTGGACCATCTACCCCCACCCTTTTCCCTCGGTATGTGTTAAACCCTCTATGTGTATAAGTACTCACTGCCTGGACTACGGCCGCGCGGTGGATTCGGTCCGCGTCTGACGCAGCTCAGGTCATTCTCCGAAAGGTGCATCAATGAAACAGCATCGCCATCGACCACTAACACTCACGTGTTGGCTCATCATTATTACGCTCTCACTGGTCATATGGCCGAAGTTGAGCAATGCAGCCCAAGCCACTGTTAAGCTAGCCGACTCGAACCAGAGCTGGAGTAACGGCCGCTTCTTCCGCACGGGCCTGGCTGCATCTGAGGTTGGTGGCGTGCAGCTCGTGCCGATGAAAGTGTTGACGACCTGGAAAACCAACTCGACGCTGCCAGTCGGCTTGAGCCAGCATACAAGCGCAACCTATGGCAGCCGCATCTTTGTGGTAGGCGGCAACAAGCTGGAAGGCCAGGAGCTTGTCAAAACCGACTCGTTCTTTACCACGAGGCTGCGTCCAGGCCAGCTCGGTCAGCTCGAAGAGTGGATCGGCCAGACGGGCGATCCGGGTGAGACCGTCTTACCGCCGCTGCCGATCCGCCTATCCGATACGGAAAGTCTGGTCGTGGAAGTCGGCGGTAAGGCTTACCTGCTGGTGCTTGGTGGTCAGCTCGGCGAAGGCAACCTCGACGATGTTACTACGGCCGAGATCTACAGCTATGAGATCAGCGAAAATGCCAACGGCCAGATCATCCCGAAGCAGTGGCAGACCGTCGCCAGCCGCCTACCGCACGAGCCAGACTACGATCTGACCGGCGTTGGACGCGGCAGTGGAGCGCGCAATCTTTCGGCGGTCACACTGACCGTCGCCGGTGAGCAATATATCTACCTCTTTGGCGGCTGGAGCCGTACTTTCATCGGCGGCAGCTACTACGACGAATTTTTCAGCGATGTGTACCGCGCCAAAGTGTCAGCCGGCAGCACCAGGCCCACGATCGACGCGTGGGAGGAGGTCAGCGATATTCGCGGCCTGTACGAAGGCACGATTCAAGATGTTCCGCTGGCCGGCGCCGCAACCGTCACCTTTGTCGATCCGGCCGACGGCTCGACTGGCGTGTATCTGATCGGTGGAACGAATGCCAACAATGAGTATGAGGCCAACGCCTATATCGCCAAAATCAATGTCAATAACGCGGGCGCCGCGATCCAATGGTTGGACAACGGCAACATGACCGAAACCCGCATCGGGCATGGCGCGGTGCAGGCTAAAGGCAGCATCACCGTCTCCGGCGGTAGTCTCAACGCCGAGGCGCCTTCGACATCGCTGGCGCGCGGATACATTATGGATGACCTGGAGCTATATCGACCTCAAGAAAACGCTGCCAACTTCGATCTGACTCAGGGCGCGCTGGTGAACGCGCGCATGTTCCACAGCATGGAGACGCTGCGCGACAACCAGGATGGCAAGGACTACGCCTATATCATCGGCGGTAAAGTGCAGATCAACCAGAACACGCAAGATCCGGCCAGCCCGCAGGTGCTCGTCGGCGATTTGGACGAGACGCCGCAGGAGACGGATAGCTTCGTCTCGGACGGTAAATACTACTCGAAGGTTTTTGACTTTGGCGAGCAGGCTGAGTACTACAGTCTCTCGTGGACGACACTGATCAGCGATGGCCAGGACATCGATATGCAGTTCCGTGTCGGCAACGATCCGCAGAATATGGGCGCGATCGAAGATATTCCGGTTACGGCTACGCCCGGCAGAAATAGCTACAGCTATACGTTCAACCCGGCGAAAGAAGCGCGCTACTTCCAATTCATCGCCACGCTGAAAGCTTCGTCCGTCGATCGCCGGTCCTCGCCGGTGCTCGACAAGGTGTCGCTGGACGTCAAGCGTATTGGCTTCCCGAACGTGCGCGTGCCGCTGAACGGCGCGTCGTTTGCGCCAAGTACGATCGACGCCAGTACCACCAACATCACGCCCCTGGTTGCGCTCACCAATCAGGCGTTCGACGCTGCGCATCCGGCGCTGGATGCCGACTGGGATGCGCCGGGAACGTTCTTCGTAGATATTTATGTCACACCGCCAGGCGTCACACCGGCTCCTCCGCAGCTGGGCACGGTGGGCGTGGCCTGGGCCGAGGTCAACAAATCCCTGATGAAAGCCAACATGACGGACCCGTACGTTATTCCGTCCACGAACTGGCGACCGGGCTCGTGTGTCAGCGGCTGTAGCACCATGAACTGGCGCAGCGTCTTTACCACGGTCGGCGTCTACAACGTTTATGTTATGGTCGACTCGACCGACAATCTCGCCGCGCAGTTCGGCAACCTGGTCGAGTCTGAAACCACTACCACCGCCGGCGAGACCGACAACGTGTTTGGGCCATTCCAGGTAGAGGTGACCGAGTTCAGCGATCTGCGCATCTTTGTGCCGACAGTGATGGCGCCACCCGCGACCAGTGCCGCGCAACAGAGCGCGCCAGCTCTGCCCCGCTACCGCGTGCATACGATTGGGGATAGTCAGTAAGCATAGCTTCACTATCTCTGAAAGTACCAAGGCGGTTTAGGGCTAACGCATCGCTCAAAAACCACTTATCCGCTCTTATAATGCCAGGGCAACGCCGCAAGGGTTGCTCTGGTATTGTTTTTGTTCATCGGGGCGCTACGCGGAGACAATCACCCCCTAACATCCGTCGATCCACCACATGAAAGGTATAGGTAGGCCATTATGCGTCGTGGAAGCAGCAGCTTACTGATCATCGTTGGACTGTTTTTACTCCTGGCAGCGGGCGCGGCTGGCGTGCTCATGTTCTATGCTCCAACAGAAGGACTTCTTGCCTCTTCCCCGGCGCAGTTACCACCCACGGCTGAGCCGACGTTTCAGGTTGTGAAGGCCGACATCGACATTGCCGAGGGAACGGTTATCACCTCAACCGAAGGCTTGCTCACGCTGGGCGATATTCCCGCCAGCCAGTACAGCGAAGATCTGAACGTTTCCAGCATGGAAGACGTGCGCAACATGATCGTGACCAGCGGTATCAAAGCGGGCGAGCCGGTCCGCAAAGACGCGCTGCGCAAAGCCGGTCTGGCCCAGAAGATCCCCGCGCCGAAAGAGGGCGAGCAGCCGGTCAAGGCGTTTCCGCTTCAGGTCAATAGCCTTTCGGGCGTCGCCGATCTGGTGCAGCCGGGCGATTTTGTGGACGTTGTCGCTTCGTTCAATCTCGACGTGATCACCTTCCATCCCGGCGCACCGCAGCGGGAAGATAACGGCGGTGTCACCGATATTATCACCGAGCACACCACCAACGAGGGCACGTCGAAGGTGCTGCTGCAAGATGTGGAAGTGCTTGACGTGATCTATCCCGCGCCGCCGGTCGAAGGCGAAGCCTCACCCGCCCCGGAGGCCACACCGCCACCATCGCCGCCGGCCGAGGGCGAGAACGGCGCGAATGTCACACCATCGCAGGCCAACACGCTGACTACCGGCAACTGGATCATCGTGCTGGCAGTGTCGAACCAGGAGGCCGAGGTGCTGCGCTTCTCGCTCGATCGCGGCATCGGCATCTCGACCATGCTGCGCCGAGCCGGCGACCACACGACTGAGCGCACCGTCGGCGCGACCATGCGCATCCTGGTTGACAACTATGGCATGCCCATGCCAAGCTTCCCGCAAGTTGTCCAGCAGCCTGGCCCGGCACAGATCCCGAACGTTCCGGCGATCCCGCAGGTGAGCAACGAGTCATTTACACCTTCCGTCAGCAACAACAACCAATAAGGTTGGAAGGAGCGGAGAAGCAGCTTATGGCTGAGCACGACGATAAAATCAAGGTCATTATCGCCGACGATGTCGCCGAGACACGCGAGATCCTCGAAAAGGCGCTCTACTTCGAGAAAGACATCGTAGTTGTCGCTAAGGCTGCGAATGGTCGCGAGGCGCTTCAGCTGTGCAAGCAGCACCAGCCCGATGTCGTGTTGATGGACATCAACATGCCCGAGCTGGACGGCATCGCGGCAACCGAGGCGATCGTCGCGCAGATACCGGGTACGCAAGTGATCATCATGAGCGTACAAAGCGAGCAGGAATATCTGCGCCGGGCGATGCTCGCCGGAGCCCGCGAGTACCTGATCAAGCCGCCGGACACCGACGAGCTAGTGCGCAGCATCCGGCATGTGTACAAGCTGCGCGCGTCGGCTCCGCGGCTGGCGGGTGGCCAGGCCGACACCGTAGCGGCGCGCACCGACCAGGGTAAAGTTATCGCCGTGTTCAGCCCCAAGGGTGGCTCGGGCTGCACCGTCGTCGCGGCCAACATGGCGGTCGCGCTCAAGCAGATCACCAACAAGCGAGTCGCGCTCGTCGACGGCAACATGGTGTTTGGTGATGTCGGCGTGGTGATGAACATCGTCGCCAATAAAACCGTCCTCGATCTGGCGTCGCGGGTCCATGACATGGATGCGCAGCTGATCAACGATGTGACGGTGCCGCATACCTCGCAGGTGCGTGTGCTGCTGGCCCCGCCCGACTCGCAGAGCGGCGAGGGCATCAGCCCGGATCAGCTCCGCAGTGTGCTCGAAGGTCTGCGCAGCCAGTTCGACTATATCGTAGTCGATACGCAGACCTCCTACGACGATCGCACGCTGACGCTGCTGGACGTGGCGGATCGCATTCTGGTGCTGATGACGCTGGAGCTGACGGCGATCAAAAACGTCAAGCAGTTCTGCGAGCTGGCCGGCCCACTGGGCTACCCCGAAGACAAGCTGATGCTGGTGCTCAACAAGGCCGACTCGCGGCTGGGCATTCGCGCCGAAAGCATCGAGGGCCAGATCCGGCATAAAGTCGCCGCACAGATCGGCAACGCGCCCTACGAGATGACGCTCGCGCTGAATCAAGGCGTGCCGCTGGTGATCGATCGGCGCAACCATCCAGTCGCCAAGGACATCACGGCGCTGGCGGCGCTCACAGCCAACGCGCTCGCTCCGGCCGCGCCGGCTCCGGCGAATGGCGCTGCGGCCAACGGCAACGGCAAGGCGGCGGCTGCTCCGGTGCCGCAGGAAGCGCCAAGCAAAGGGTTGTTCGGCCGTTTGCTCACCAAACGTTAGTCATCCGGCCTTGCCTGGATCGCGCAGATCCGGGCAGGGCCGCACGTTCTAGCTGCTTTCCAGCACGATGAGGTAACGTATGTCGTTATTAAAGCGAATCGGTGAGCCGGGAGCGGGCGGCGCCACAACGACGCCCTCGGCGGCTCCCGCCCAGCGCCCAAGCGCGCCCGTTGCAGGACGGCCCGGCGCGGTCGCGGCACGTGAGCCTGATCAGGCTAAAACAGCGGAGATCCGCCGCAAAGTCCAGGAGCGCCTGGTCGAAACGATGGACCCGCGTGCCGATACCAATAACCTTAACATGATCCAGCGCCAGGTCGACGAGATCTTGACCAGCGTACTGGACGGCGAGGGCATGATCATCGGCCGGACGGAGCGCGCGCGGCTGCTGGAAGTGATCATGCACGATATTACCGGGCTGGGGCCGCTCGAAGATTTGCTGGCCGAGAAGGATGTCAGCGAAATTATGGTCAACGGCCCGCACCAGATCTACGTCGAGCGCAAAGGCAAGCTTGAGAAGGTCTCGACGACGTTTCTGAACGACGAGCACGCCATGCGCATCATTGACCGGATTATCGCGCCGCTCGGCCGCCGTGTCGACGAATCATCGCCGATGGTTGATGCGCGCCTCAAAGACGGCTCGCGTGTTAACGCGATTATCCGCCCGATCGCGCTGTGTGGCCCGACGATCACGATTCGTAAATTCGCCAAAGAGCGCATCACGATCGAGGACATGATCCGCTTCGGCACCGTCACGCGCGAGATGGCGGATCTGCTCAACGCCTGCATCAAGGCGCGGCTCAACGTCGTCGTGGCGGGCGGTACCGGCTCCGGCAAAACGACAACGCTCAATATTTTGTCGGGCTTTATTCCCGACGACGAGCGCATTGTCACGGTTGAAAACGCGGCCGAGCTTCAGCTGCGTCAGGATCATGTGGTCACGCTCGAATCGCGGCCGCCTTCCGTGGAAGGTACCGGCGAGGTGACGATGATGGATCTGATCGTCAACTCGCTGCGTATGCGCCCCGACCGCGTGATCGTCGGCGAGTGTCGCGGCGGTGAGACGCTGGCGATGTTGCAGGCCATGAACACCGGTCACGATGGCTCGCTGACCACGCTGCACGCGAACACGCCGCGCGACGCGATCTCGCGTATCGAGACGATGTGCATGATGGCGGGCATGGATCTGCCGATCCGGGCGATCCGCGAGCAAACATCATCGGCAGTTGATCTGATCGTTCAGCAGTCACGTCTCAAGGACGGCTCGCGCAAGATCATCAACATCACCGAGATCATGGGCATGGAAGGCGACACGGTTCAGCTGCAAGATATTTTCGTCTTTGAGCAGACCGGCGTCGACGAGCGCGGCAAGATCGTGGGGCGCCTCAAGCCTACGGGCGTACGTCCGCGCTTTGTCGAAAAGTTCGAGGCCTACGGTATCTACCTTCCGCCGGGAATCTTCGGCACCAACGATCGCTTTATGTAGAGCAGGCTCACCAGGTCCGGCTCGCGTTTCACTACGTCCAGGAATCGCACATGAATGCAATGCTACTGATTATTATTATTCTTGCAGTTGTTGTCGCGCTCGGCCTTTTCCTGGTCGTGCGGCTGATGGGACAGCCAGCGGCCAATGTCGATCAACGGCTCGCTCAGTTCACCGGAGCCGAGATCTCAAACCAACCGGCGCCGGATCTACGCGCCAGAGTTGACGCGGCTGTTACCAAAACCGAACGCGGCTCGCGCATCTCCCGTGATCTGGCGCGGGCCGACCTGAAGCTGACCGCCGGCGAGTTTGTGATGCTGAAGTTTGCCGGCGCAGGCGTTACGGCGCTGATCGCGGCCTGGCTCTCGACTCAGCTGCTCGGCGGGTGGAGCCTGACGTTCGCCCTTGGCGGCCTGATCTTCGGCGCGGTGATCGGCTCGTTCCTGCCCGACCTGTATGTCAAGCGGCGGTCGAAGAAGCGCATCAAGAAGTTCAACAACTCGCTGGCCGACACGATCGCGATGCTTGCCAGCTCGCTGCGCTCCGGCTACTCGCTGCTGCAATCGATGGACCTGGTCTCCAAAGAAGGCGCCGGCCCGGTCGCCACCGAGTTTCGCCGCGTGGTGCAGGAGGTCGGTCTTGGCCTGTCCACCGAGACCGCGCTGGCCAACCTGCTGCGCCGCGTTCCCAGCGACGACCTGGACCTGATGATCACGGCGATCAATATTCAGCACGAGGTCGGCGGTAACCTGGCGCAGATCCTTGAAAGCATCGCGCACACGATCCGCGAGCGCGTTCGCATCAAGGGCGAGATCCAGACGCTCACGGCGCAGGGCCGCATCTCGGGCTACGTTATCACCGGCCTGCCGGTCGGCCTGGCAATTTTTCTTTCGGTGATCAACCCCGGCTACATGGCCCCGATGTTCCGGCTGGGACTGCCGCCGGAGGCATGGTGCTGCTTGCCGGTCACGTCAGGCATCATGATTGTTATGGGTTACTTCGCGATCATGAAGATCGTCGACATTGATATTTAGCGAGGAACACGATCATGGGTATGCTAATTTTTGGCGCACTTCTGCTCTTTGGCGTGATGATCGTCGTGCTCGGCTTTGTCCAAAGTCGTCAGTCCGCCACGATCGAAGGCCGGCTCTCGACCTTTACGGAAGTGCCGAAGACGCTGGAAGAGATGGAGCTTGAGCTTCCGTTCAGCCAGCGTGTGATCCAGCCGGTGATGCAGCAGCTGCTGACGACGTTCGGCAAAGCATCGCCGGCCAAGAACGCCGGCAAGATCAAGCGCAACCTGGAGCAGGCCGGCAATCCCAGCGGCCTCACGCCGACATCGTTTATGGGCGTGCGTGTCGCAGTCGGCTTGATCGGCCTGGTGATCGGCTTTTACATGACCACCCTGATGGGCCTGCCGATCCTCAATCGCTTGCTCTTCATGGTGCTCGGCGGCGCGGTCGGCTATGTATTTCCCGGCATCTGGCTGGATCGCAAGATTCGCGGGCGCAAGCATGCCATTCTCAAATCCATGCCCGACGCGCTGGATCTACTGACGATCAGCGTCGAGGCCGGCCTTGGCTTCGACCTGGCGCTCGACCGCGTGGCCAATAAGTGGGACAATGAGCTCAGCCGGGAATTTCAGCGTGTGCTGTCGGATACGCGCCTGGGCACGCCGCGACGCGACGCGATGCGGATGATGGCCGAGCGCTGCGGCGTTGAAGATCTGAGCAACTTTGTGCAGGCGATCATTCAGGCGGAGCAGCTCGGCGTGAGTATCGGCAAGATCCTCAAGGTCCAGTCCGAGCAGATGCGTGTCCGGCGACGGCAGCGGGCCGAAGAGCTGGCGCACCAGGCGCCGATCAAGATGCTCTTCCCGATGGCGTTTCTGATCTTCCCGTCGCTGCTGGTGGTGATCCTCGGGCCGGCCGTTCCGCGCTTGATGGGCAACGGCGTTTTCTAGGTTTTCGCATCATGCCGCAGATCGTTAACACAACTCGTGGAACCGTTATCGCCAGTCGCGCCGAGTGGGCACGCTCATTCCTGGCGCGGCTGCGCGGCCTGATGTTTCGGGCCAGCTTGCCCGAGGGCGGCGGACTGATCATCGATCCCAACAGCAGCGTACATACCTTCTGGATGCGCTTTCCGATCGATGTAATCTTTGTCGATCGCCAGAACCGCGTCGTGGGCATCGTGCCCGCCATGCCGCCGAACCGGCCCTACGCGGGAGCGCGGCGCGCAAAGCGCACGATCGAGCTACCGACGGGCAGCATCGCGGCCAGCAACACGCAGCTCGGCGATACGCTGGAGTTTCGGGAGCGCTCATAGAGAACAAAGAACAAAGAAACATAGAACATAGGAATACTGGTTAACGCTGCTTAT
>DASWTW010000560.1:0-2436 GCA_036401895.1 Herpetosiphonaceae bacterium
GACGCGACCTGCATCTGGGTGTATAACCCGGCCGTGCTCGACGCCGCGACCGTTGAGCGCATGACCCGGCATTTCCAGATGCTGCTGGAAAGCATCGTCGCCGATCCTGAGCAGCGCATCGGCGATCTGCCGCTGCTCGACGCGGCCGAGCGGCAGCGCGTGCTCGTGGAGTGGAACGCGACGGCTGTGGATTACCCACCTGAGCATTACCTGCACACCCTGTTCGAGGCGCAGGCCGCGCGCACGCCCAACGCGCCCGCGCTCATCACAGTGAGTGGCGTTGAGCAGGCGCAGCGGCTCAGCTATGGCCAGCTCAACGCCCGCGCCAATCAGCTCGCCAACCACCTGCGCCGCCTCGGCGTCGGGCCGGATGTGCCGGTCGGCATTTGTGCGGAGCGCTCGGTTGAGCTGGTGGTGGGGCTGCTGGGCATCCTCAAGGCCGGCGGCGCCTACCTGCCGCTCGATCCCAGCTATCCCCGCGAGCGCCTGAGCTTTATGCTTCAGGATAGTCGGACCAGCATCGTTCTTGCGCAGGAGCAGCTTCTCGATCAGCTGCCCGCGCATCCAGGATCGGTGCTCTGTCTGGATCGGGATTGGCCGACGATTGCGCAGTCCCCGACGACGGAGCCGCACTGCGCGGTTGATCCCAACCAGCTGGCGTATATCATCTACACCTCCGGCTCGACCGGCCGGCCCAAAGGCGTGATGCTCACTCAGCGCGGGCTGAGCAATTATCTCCACTGGGCGGTCGCTGCGTATGGCGCGGAGCAGGGCCAGGGCGCGCCGGTTCACTCGCCGATTGGCTTTGATCTGACCGTGACCAGCCTCTTCACGCCGCTGCTGTGTGGCCGCAGCGTCTGGCTTTTGCCGCAGCCGCAGCCGGTCGAGGCGCTGGCCGATAGTCTCAGCGCGCAGGCCGACTACAGCCTGGTCAAGCTGACGCCGGCCCATCTCGATCTGCTGCGCCTTGTGCTGTCTCCCGACACATTGGCCGGACAAGCACGGGCGTTTGTGATCGGTGGGGAGGCGCTCCACTACGAGACGATCGCGTTCTGGCGACATCACGCGCCTGCCACCCGCTTGATCAATGAATATGGCCCCACCGAGACCGTTGTCGGCTGCTGCATCTACGAGGTCACGCCCGAAGACGCCGCCGAGGGGGCGGTGCCAATCGGACGGCCGATCGCCAACACGCAGATCTACCTGCTCGACGCGCGATTGCAGCCCGTGCCGATCGGCGTGCCCGGCGAGATCTACATCGGTGGAGCGCAGCTCGCGCGTGGCTACACCAACCGCCCGGATCTCACGGCCGCCGCGTTTATTCCCGATCCGTTCTCCGGGTGCCCTCAGGGCGTAGCCGGTGCTCGCCTCTACCGCACCGGCGATCTGGCGCGGCACCGGGCCGACGGCACGATCGAGTTCCTGGGCCGGGTCGATCACCAGGTGAAACTGCGCGGCTATCGCATCGAGCTGGGCGAGATCGAGGCATTGCTGGCACAACATCCAGCGGTTGAGCAGGCCGTCGTTCTGATTCAGGCGCAGCAATCCGCCGAGCAGCGCTTGATTGGCTACGTGATTGAGAACCAAGAACCAAGAACCAAGAACCAAGAAAGTACTGAAAATCCCCTCGCCTGTCGCAACGGGAGAGGGGATGCCGAACGAAGTGAGGCAGGGGTGAGGGCCACAAGTGAGGGCCTGCGCACCTTCCTTGCAGAACGGCTGCCCGACTACATGGTGCCAACGGCAATTCTGCTGCTGGATGAGATGCCGCTGACACCCAACGGCAAGGTCGATCGCCAGGCATTAGCGAAGATCAGCTGGGTCGAGGCCAGCCGCAGCACGCCGTTTGTGGCTCCACGCTCACCACTTGAGGAAGCTCTCGTGACCATCTGGCGCGATTCGTGCCGGCTCTCGCAGATCGGTGTCGACGACAACTTCTTCAAGCTCGGTGGCAACTCGCTGACCGCGACTCAGATTGTGTCACGCGTGCAGCGCGCGTTCCACATTCATCTGACGATCCGTGACATCTTTGCCGCGCCCACGGTGGCGGCGCTCGCGCGCCATCTTCGTACCCACGAGCGGCAGCCGGGACAGATGGATCGGGTTTCCGTCGCGCTCCTGCGCCTGTGGACCATGTCGCCGGAGGAGCGCCAGCGTGTGCTCCAGCAGAAAACCGCCAAAGGAAGTATGTAACATGCACCACGACGATACAATTCCCAGCACGAGCCTTTCCGCCGAGGACCTTGAGCTCTTCGCGTATTTACTTGAAGACGAAGGGGCTGTCGATCCTGGAGAGCTGATCACACCGCGCGATCCCCAGGCTGAGATCCCGCTCTCCTTCGCGCAGGAGCGGCTGTGGTTTCTGGATCAGTGGGACCCCGGCAACACGGTGTATAACGTGCCGTTCGCCACCCGGATCACCGGCCCGCTGCGCGT
>DASWTW010000561.1:0-6284 GCA_036401895.1 Herpetosiphonaceae bacterium
CGCGCTCCGGCAGCGGGTACGCTTTGAGCGCCGCTTCGAGCGACTGGTAATCGCCGACGCCCGCAAAAACCGGCTCGGTCGGCACGCATGCTTTGCGTCCTAAAAAGATCGGCCAGACCGGATGTTGCAGCGCCTCCGCACACGCCGCAACATCCGCCTCTGCGCCCCGCAGCGCCACCAAAAACGACGCGTCCATCAGGTAGCGCCGCGAGGACACATCGGTTTCGCGCTTGAGCTTGCCCTGCGCGTTGAGCATCCCTTCAGGCTCGCCGTCCGCCGCTTTCGCACCGCCGGTAGTGTGATAATCCACCAGCAGCGATCCGGCGCGATCCACGCGCACGCCCATCCGCAGCCCATCCGACAGCACGCGTAACTGATCGTCGTCGCGACGCAGGCCCAGCGCGCAGCCGATCAGACCGATCACGCCCGATTTGGTCGGCTCGGAGGCAGTATCGCGCTCTTCCCAGTGTGCACGCACGCCCCAGGATTGGAGCGGTCCTTCCAGCTGGAGAAACAGTGTATTTGCCATCACGCCTCCGCAGTCTGCGGCAAGTGTGCCTGGAGCCATGCGACCAGCTCATTTAGATCCGCGCACTCGGTCGCGTCGGCAAGAGCATACGATGGAATGGCAAACACGGCGCGATCCACATCAAGGTTGTACTTTGCCGGCAGCTTTTCCGCATACGCCGTCAGCGCCTTGATCGACGACTCCATCAGCGATTCACCATCAACGGCACGCACCGGCTTCAGGAAAGCGTTAGCGTAGCTGAGTGGAATATTCTTCGGCAACACTTCGATCAGCGCGAAATCGGGCAGATTGTGCGCCGCAAAGCTGTTCTGCTTGCCGGTTGGAATCGCGGTCATCGCGGCGCGGAGTAAGGCTTGCACAGCGGTCGCTGCGACGGCCTGATCATCGTGGAGATTGGCGAGCAGCCCTTCCCAGTGGATATTGAAATATTTGTAGTAGGTAGCGCTGTTGAACGCGGTATCACCCAGAAAGCCCGCGCCAGTCTCGCCTGATACGTCATCAACGGCTGTGTAGAAATCGAACTCTGGCTCGATCTTGTGGGTGGAAAGCGCAGGCGCGACCTGGACGGCGGCTTCGATGTTTTTGAACGGGCTGGATGTGGTCATGCGCCCGAACATCGCAATGTCTACAGCGTGCGGCTCAAGCTCGCCGTACTTCTTGTTGAAGACCTGAACAATGTCTTTCTCTGTATCCAGCGCTGCAAAGGCTGTTGGACCGATCTCACGGCACTTTTCGACCAGCCGTGCCGTCAGGGTTTGCACTTCGCGCCGCGTGAGAAACATCAGCTGGGCCGTTTTCAACGTTTCTTCGGCATTACTCGTAGCTGCTGCGGCTCCCTTGCCCTTGCCGCGCCCTTTGGCCGAAGCCTCGTCGCCGTCGCCTTCGTCCGATGGCGTGGCAGCTGGGCGCTTATCGCCTTTGCCGAAGCGCACCGCGTGCTGCAATATCGCGGCGCGCTCTTCATCGCTGACGTTGAACGCCGCCAGCTCGTCACGAATCCAGGTAGGCAGCAGCTGCGTTCGATCGCCGATCAGCGCCGGGTCAACCACCGCCCGAAATTCTTCCGACTTACGGACGCTGCGCTTGAGCGCCTGGCTGGAGATGCGCGCGCGCCGCGCGCCGCCAAAGATGCTGTCTTTCGGATCGCCGTTTTCGTCGCGGTTGAGGTTGGACGGTGCATGATTTTGCAGCAGGTGAATTGCGATCAGTGTCATGGCCGGTATTACTCCTGAGTTGATATGGCTACCGATGAGTCGGTTGTCGAGCTGCTGTTTTCATTCGTGGCTGTCCGCGCCGGGGCATAGTAATGGCGCGCCCAGGTTATCTTGACCGATTGGCGATCTTCGCGGTCCCAGTCGAGAACATCGCGCAGCAGCCGTCGCCAATCAACGGCGACTTCGTGCGCGACCAGCAGACTGACCAGCTGGCGGAGTCGGAAATCCAGCTGCTCACGGTCGGCGTCGAGCAAGGTCTCAATCCGCTTGTCGAGGCTGATCTGTCGATCGTCGCTATCAGCCTGGATTTGCTGCCGTACGCGTCGCAGCGACGCGCCAAAGCTGCGCGGCGGATTGGCTGGACGAGGATTGTCACGCCGGGTGCCAGCCGCGTATAACGTGGCGATCAAAAAGTAGTCGTTGTGGTCCCGCTCGTGCACGCCAAACGGCAGGATCGAGAAAAAAACCTGATACACGTCGCGCGCCTCGTTGAGGGTGCGCCCAGCGTTGCGCTTGAGCCGCGCTCTTCCACCAGAGTCCAGTGTTTCCAGCCGCCGGATGAAGTAATCAATCGGATCGCTTGAAGATGTTGTGCTACTCAAGGTCCCAATCCTTTCGATACTTGAAGAGAACGTTCCGACAATGGGTGTGCGCTTTCACACGTCGCCGCAACATATCGGCACGATCGCCAAGTTGCTCCAGCACGCCATCAAATACGCTCTGCGCCTGCCTCAAGATCGTGCGCGCCCACCTAGCTTGCGCCCGATCGACAGCTTCCACGGTCGCGGCAGTGGCGATCAATACAAGGAACGGGTGAGCCAGCGCGGTCCAGTAGGCGTCTTCCATCCGCCCGCGCAGCCCCAGGAAATGCTCCTGCTTGCCGCCGCGAGTGGGCTGCATATGCCGTGTGAAGATGACACGAATCTTGTAGGCAACCTCCTCTGCTCGTGCCAGCGCCTTGCGTACAGCCGCTGCTCCATACTGATCGCGCAGCACGGCGGCCGGTACATCCAGCGCATCGTCGAGCCACTCAAACACCTTCGCTTTGCCATCGGTCTTCATGCCGATGCAGCGGAACCGTAACTGCTGATGCTCATCAACACTTCCACCATCGATCAGGTGGTTCATTTGCTGCACCAGCGCCGGTTGTAGCTCCGCGTCCGTCAGAAACAATGTGCTGTAATCACGCCAGAGAGCTTTGCCCTGGCTGGGTCGCAGCGGTGTCGGCGCGTCGCTCTTGCCTTTGGCCGAATTTCGATAGGCCACAAACGGATCTTTCCACCATGGCGCATCTTTGGGGCGGCTCCAACCCATCTCGTAGAGCATTTCTTTGACGCGGATCGGGCTCTCCTGGCCACAGCGCGTACACGGGCCGGGATCAACGATCGGGAACAAACGCACACGACGCGCCGGAAAGGTCAGGCTTTCGAGATACCCTACTGCCGACAGCTCCCCCCCGCGTGGAATGATGGTCGCGCCGTTCCAGGCGGCTGTTTGCCGCGTCGCATCGGCGCTCGTTGGCTGGTATTCCTCGCCGATCAGCGATAGCGCCAGCGAATGAAACAGCGTGTCGCCGACGGGCAGCAGATAGACCGGCGGCACGCCGTTGATCGAGGGCTTGATGCCCGCGCCGCCCGATTTGGCGAAGGCAGGGATCGTGATCAGGCTCCGCGCGCAGCACGCCGGACACAACCGGTGATCCTCGTCGTTGACGTGGCGAAAGTGCGTTCGATTCGTGCCGGCTGGCACTTCTTCCAACAAATAGGCGATAGTTTTGGGCTCGATCTTGCCGGCGGGTGCAGCAGGCTGCTCAGCTGGACGTTGATCGCGATCGCCTTGTGCTCCAGCAGCAGTGCGGTTGCCTTTGGACTTTTCCGGCTTGCGCCAGGCGTCGAGCGGCACATCGCCGGTTTGCAGAAACGGCGCGCTGGGATGGAATAGATCGAAGCGCTCCGCGAACTGTTCACCAAACGCGCGAATCTTTGCGGAATCGAATGCCTGCGCGTCTAGCAGATTGACGATGTGGAGAAGATAGCGCGGCGCGTAAATAGCCTGAAGAATCGCCGCCAGCAGCCGATGCACGCTCGCGACTGTCAGCGGCGACGGATCGTAAAAGGCTTTCAGGTCGTGCGCTTGGAACAGCACTGCCTCGATGCTGAGTGTGCGCCGCTCGCCGTTGCGGTCGAGCACGCGAATCCAGGGCTCGTGCCACAGATTGAACGACGCGACGGCGGGTGATGACAATGGTTGGGTCATACGGTCTCCTGGTTGATCGTGAGGCCCAGCAGCGGATCGAGCTGGAGCGGAATGCCTGCAATCATAGCTGAGCCCGAAGCGTCGAGCTTCAAGGGATGAGTGTTTTTTAACAGCGCCGGCAGCTTGGGCCAGGGCCAATCGATCTTCGCAAGCGCGGCGACCAGTCGTTCATCGCTGATCGTCAGCGCGCGGTTGAGCAGGGCGCTCTGCATGTCCGTATCGAGCTTGCTCGTCAGACGCCGCCGGCCCTGTGGATCGATGGCGAGCCGCCCGTCGACCTCGTACACAGGAATCACGGTGATGCGCTCACCTAGCCGGGTCTTGGCCGCCTGCCAGCCGATCAGCGCGCCTTCCTCGTCTTCGAGGAACTGCAACAAATCGCCTAGGGTAATGTGTGCGGGCGACAGCGGTTTGGGTGTGAGACGCAGCCTCGCCTCGCCTTCCATCTTCTTGCCGTCTGCCTGCATGGTCTCCCACGCTTTCCGCATGGCCTCCGTATGCGGCGCTGCGGGATCGAGCGCTGGCAGCTCGGCGGTGTACACCTTTTCGATCAGCGGTCGATAGTCCCTGGGTAGCATGATCGGTATGAGTCCGCCAGCGATGCGTTTTTGCATCACTTCCCAGGTTCGCCATAACAGGTACTCGTCGTAGATGCGCTCCCAGCGCTTCCAGTCCGGCAGCTGCTCAGATACTGGGAACTGCACATACATGACCGCATCCTGGAAGCGCGGCAGTCGTGGGCGATCGTGGCGGTGGAGCCGGCCCGCGCGCTGGAGCAACAGATCGATCGGTGCGAGATCCGTGATCATCACATCCACGTCGTAATCCAGGCTTTGCTCCAGCACCTGCGTCCCCACGATGATCACGCGATCGGTGGGCAGGCGTGGACTATCACGGCCAACGCGACGGTTAATGCGCTTTTCGCGGCTTTGACGTTGTTTGAGTGGAAAGCGGGCATGGATCAGAATACCGCTGCCAGGAGCAAGCCGCCGCAGTTCCCGCACAATCTGCTGGGCATCGTCCACACGATTACACAGCCGGGCCACCGCGCCGCCGTCAGCTACAAGATCCAGCAGCCGCTGCGCCTGTGCGGTATAGCTATCGTCGTGAATCCAACGCAGCGTGAGACGTTGCTCGTCGCGAAATGCGGCAACCTCACGCGAGCGCTGCTGCCGGGCGCTGTAGATCGACAGCGCGGGATAATCCATATCCGCAGGGATAGTCGGCACGGCTACATCCTCGCCAAGAACGCCTTGCAAAAAGACGTGCGCCAGCCGCGCGTGGCGCTGCGAGGGCAAGGTGGCCGACAGCAAAATCACCGACGAGCCTAGCACCGACAGCCAGCACAGCGTGCGTTCGAGGATCGTGCTCATGTAGGTGTCGTAGGCGTGAACCTCGTCGATCACAATCACCTTGCCCGCCAGGCTGAACAGCTTGAGCATGTAGTAGCGCGTGTGCAGACCTGCCATCTCAACCTGATCGACGGTGCCTGCACCGAACGGAGCCAGCAGCGCACGCTTGGACGAGCTAAACCAGTGCAGCATCTCGTCGCCGCTCACAGGTTGTCGAGTATCGGGGTCGTCGTCTTCGTACGTGTGGTCGAGCAAAGCCAGCCGCCGCAGCTCGTCTTGCACCAGCGCGGCCTGGCCGTGGATCAGCTTCACCGCGCCCAGCGTCCCGTAGAGACTGTGGTAAAGCTTGCTCAGGCGTCCAAACATCTGGTTGCCGGTGGCCATCGTCGGCAGCGCGAAGAACAGCTCGTCCGATCCTTCCGCTGCCGCGATACGCCGCGCCAGCGCCAGCGCCGCCTCGGTCTTGCCCTCGCCAGTCGGCGCTTCGATGATGTAGAGCGCCGGTCCTGCGAGATCGCCCGCATCGAGCTTGTCGATCAGACATTGCAGCGGTCGCGGCTCTGTGATGTTGAAGAGATCGCGGAAGGTGGTGTAGGTCGGCACGGCCCGCTCGTGCGCTAATCCGGCCTTTGTGATCGCATTCTGTGCCCGCTCGACGCTTCTCTGCACATATTCATCCAGCGGCGTTTCGCAGTCCGGCGGGAAGAAATCGGTGTTCGATCCGATCCAGTCGGACAGCACCATCAAGCCCGTCAGCGCGATCGTCGCCGAGCGTGCGGAAAGCGGCTGGCCGATCTCAGCCAGTGAGCTGGTGAGCGGCACGAGCTGTGCGCGCAGCAGATCGTAGCCCGCGCGGCGCAGCGCCTCCCACTCCGCCGACTCATTGGTAAGCAATAACTTGCCTTTCTCATTCCGCATATTCTGCACGAAAAA
>DASWTW010000562.1:0-31603 GCA_036401895.1 Herpetosiphonaceae bacterium
CGGCGCTTCCGCTCAGCTCTCGGCGATCAGATAGATCCGGTTATCCTCGACCTTGTACAGCATCGGCGCGACAGTCAGCGTAGGATAGCGCCGCCGGAGCCGATCGGCCTCGCCGACCACAAAATCCACCTCGTTATCGATCTCGAACATCGGCGAGTAGTTCATAAAATGATCTTCCGCGCGCTGGCGCTCCCAGCCGGCTCGCTCGACCAGGCCATTGACAAACGCCTCGCGCTTCGACGCCAGATTGACCATACCGCAGTTGGTATGCCCGATCAGCGCGATCGCCTGCACGCCGCCCACCGCGATCGCGTACGAGACTTTAAAATCACTGTAGCGCAGATTCGCGCCGCCGGCCCGGATGATGTAGGCATAATTATCGGGAATAGTCAGATGCTTGCGATGGTCCATGCACATACCGATCAGCAGCTCGGCCGAGGTGTACGTGCCGAAAGGACGGCCCAGGTTGTGATATTCCAGCAGGCGGCCGATCGGGGTGTCCTGATACTGCGGAAAAATATCGCTGGCGGAATCGACCGCGACGATCTGCGTCATTTGCTATGCTCCAAGCGTCAAATGTTGTTGATATCAGCGGGACAAAGCCCAGTACAGAGTACCATAGCTTCGACGCAGCGATTTCAACGCGCCGGGGCGAGGCTTAGCAGGTATAATGCAGACGATGATCGAAGAAACAAGCAACCCACTACCCGCCCAGGCGGCGGAGCAGCCGGCTCGACGCAGCAACTACTGGAAGATCGGCCTGATCCTGGTGGCCGCGCTGGGGCTCAATCTGCTGGTCTTAGCCATTCCCCGAGGCTGGATCGAGGGCCTGCGTGGCTACGGCGCGCTGGGCTATCTGGCGGCGTTCGGCATCACCGCGCTGGCTAACGCCTCGGTCGTCGTGCCGATCCCGTATCCGGGGCTGATCGCGCTGCTGGCCCGTGTGCTGGGCAATCCGCTGGGCATCGCGCTTGCGGGCGCGGCCGGCTCGACACTTGGCGAGAGCACGGCGTTTATCGTGGGGCGCGCGGGCAAGACCGCTGTGGAAGACACGCGCTTCTATCGCTGGGTCAAGCACCAGCTGCGCACGCCGGTGCGGGCGTTTATCGTTCTGTTTCTGCTGAGCGCGCCGCCGAATCCGTTTTTCGATGTCGCGGGCCTGACCGCCGGCTCGCTGGGCGTGCCGTTCTGGATCTTCGCCACGGCAACATTTTTAGGCCGCATCCTCAAGATGCTTTTCTTCGCGGGCATCGGCCAGCAGTTTCTCGCCTGATCACGCGCATCTATCTCAAAAGCCTTCTCTGAAGATCGATAAGCTCTGGTCCATCCCTGCCCACCGCTGGCCATACTGATGGAGATCCTATGCCACTCAAAGTAATTGGCGCCGGCTTTGGACGAACCGGCACGACATCGCTCAAGCAGGCGCTCGAAGACCTCGGCTTCGATCCCTGCCACCATATGATCGAGGCATTTGCGCACCCGGAGCATGTGCCAGTGTGGGAAGCTGCCGCGAATGGGCAGCCAGTCGAGTGGGAGGACGTGTTCGGGAATTACCAGGCGGCTGTTGACTGGCCGGCGGCAGCCTTCTATGAGCAGCTGATGGAGCGCTACCCCGATGCCAAAGTCATTCTCACGGTCCGCGATCCAGAGCGCTGGTACGAGAGCACGCAGAATACCATCTACGCCATTGGCAAGCTCACCTCGTCACCGCCGATGTCGTGGCTGACGACCGTGTTTGCTCCACATCGGCGGCGAATCACGGCGCTGACCGGACGTCTGGCCTGGGATGGACTATTCGGTGGGCGATTCGAGGATCGGCAGCATACGATTGATGTCTTCAACCGGTACAACGCGGACGTGCAGCGCCGCGTCCCGGCCGAGCGGCTGCTGGTCTATGATGTCAAGCAAGGCTGGGAGCCGCTGTGTACATTCCTGGGCGTGCAGGTGCCACAGAACAAGCCCTTTCCACACCTCAACGATACTGCCAATTTCCGCAAGGCCATTCGCGCTATCCAGACCATCAACTATGGTCTGCGGGCCGGCGTTGTGGCGCTCGCAGCTCTTGCTACGCTCGGGTTGATCCGCCGCATACGCTCCAATAATGGAGCTAGAATCCACTGACCACGGTTTAAACGCTTGCCGATTGGCGTTTGAGCCGTGGTCAGCTGTTGTCGACGCGCTAGCGGCCGGGAACACCTACGCTGGTCTCAGCGCCGCGACCCTGCGGCCCGCCGGTAAAGATCGAGCGCTCGGCCACCACCGGACGATCGGCCGTGACGATCGCGGTGACGACCGGCTGCTCCGGCACGTCGGCATTGACCGAGATCGTCAGCCGGGCCATGCCGGGGATCGTGTGGGAGCGCTGCTCGACGCGGCCCTCGCTCAGCACATAGGTGATCGCCAGATCCACGGCGTCACGATTCGCGTTCGAGATCAGCAAAAACTCCTCGGCAGGCGCGGCGGTCGAGCCCTCGACAAAGGTCCAGCGCGTTGCCGCCTCGGGAGCGCCCGCCGTTGCGCTGGCCGCCGCGCCGTTCTCGATCAGCATCGTGCGCTCGGCGGCGATCGGACGCTCGGCCTGCACCTCCATCGCGAACGGCAGATCCGGCACGACATCGTTGAGCGTCAGCACAAAGCGCGACTCCGGCGCGAGCGCGTAGCGGCGGCTGAGCGACGTGCCGTCCTCGCTCATGATCTGAAGCGAGATCGCGACCTGCTGCGGCCACGGATTCAGCAGATGCAGCGTCGTAGTAAAACCCACAGTCGTCGATCCTTCGGCAAACGACCAGTGACGGCTCAGATCCGAAACGCCGGTGATCAGATGCGCCGCGCCGCTGCCAAAGAAGACCGAGCGCTCGGCGGCGACCGGCTGGGACGCGACAAGCTTGAGGCCAAACTGGGCGTCGGGCAGCAGATCGTTGAGCAGCAGCGTGGAGCGGCTGCGCGGCGCGAAGGTTGCGCTGCGCGTGATCGGCGCGGTGCCGTCGGGGTAGAACGTCAGCGTCGCGGCGACTTCCTGGCGCTGCGGATTGACGACCAGCAGCACGGTCTGCGTATCAGTGATCGTCGTACCTTCGCCAAAGTACCAGGCCCGAGCCGGCTCAGCAGCACCGCCGCTGCCCATCAGCTCGCGCCCGACGATCAACGTGCGCTCGGCCAGCACCGCCCGATTCGACTGAAGATCCAGGCCCAGCGAGGTCGGCTCAGGCAACGTCGAGTTGAGCGTCACGTCCACACGCTGGCGCGGCGGCACCACCACCGAGCGACGCTCCTCGCCGCCGGGCGTGAACGCGGTCAGCGTTGTGCGCGCCTCGTCCGCGCCGGTATTGAAGAAGACGATCCGCTCGGTAGCGTTGGTGGTGTTGCCCTCGGCAAAGATCGTACGGGAGCGCACCACAGCCTGATCGATCGTGGGCCGCAGCTCAGCGATCAGATCCGTGAGCCGCTGCGGCGAGCCGGTCGCCGCGCTGATCTGCTCCGAAGCGATGCGATAGCTGGACGACAGCCAGCCGAATAGCTCTACCAGCCGGGCCTGCGCGGCCTCGCTCACGCCTTCCGCCTCGACGTTCGCCAGCACCGCAATGCGCACGGCTCCCTCGCTCGCGCCGTCGATACGATTGGACACGCTGCCGCTGCTCTCGTAGATATTGCCCTGCGCATCGATCACATAGTGATACGGCAGCTCGGGCTGGCCCTGGACATTCTGGCTGACCCAGCGCAGCGCGCGCAGTGTGGCGACCGGATTGGGATCATCGGCGGGGACCAGGAGCTGCACCAGCTCGATCTGACGCGGCTGCTGGCGCTCACGGGTTGCGGGCGTGGTCGGGCCGGCCCACTCGACGCGGGAGATCGCTTCGGGCGCGGGCGTGAGCGTCGGCGGTCCTAAGAGCGGAACACGGCCGACAATATCGACCAGGCGCGGGCCGGCTGTGGAGCTGAGGTAGGTGAGCTTGATCTCGTCCAGTGACGGCGAGGCGCTCTGTGCCGTCAGCGCGACGCGATACTGGAGCCAGCTGGTAAAAAGCCGGAAGGTCACGACCTGCGAAAGATCACGGCCCTGCTGCTGCGCGACGGACTGCGCGGTGCGCCACTCGTCCCAGGTCTGGCCGTCGGTGCTGGAGCGGACCTGAAGCGTCAGCCCTTGATCGGCCCCGACATTGGCGCTCCACGCCACCAGGCCGGCGTTAAAGCCGAAGGGAGCCTGAAGCGGCGCTGAAATATACTCGCCGCTGGTCTGGCCGTCCTGAAGCCGAAGCACGCTGCCGTCGACAAAGGTGTTGGTAAAGCTACCGGGCAGCCAATCGTTGACCTCGCTGTGTGTCCAGGAGCCGGTTTGTACCGGCGGCGCTTGCCGAACAGGCGCGGCGAAGGCGGTCAGCGGCAGCAGCACGAGCAACACAGGCAGCAGACGGCGCATACAGCATGTCCTCCAAATCGGTGCGCGTCGGCGTGGGCGCACACACGTTTCAACGTTCTGATGGGAGAAAGGGGCGCACAATGTACGCCCCTCAGAGTAGATGACCTGGTTCGATCGCGCTTACTCCGACTTGAGCGCCTCGATCGTGTAGTCGTTGTCCGGGTCCCACAGCGCCCAGCCGCTGACACCATTCGCGCGATTCTTCTCGGTTGCGTCGATCTGCGCCCGGACTTCCTTCGTGCCATAGCGCACGATGTACTGATCCGGCACCCAGATCAGCGTGAAGTCCTGGAGCCAGGGCCGAGCTTTGGCGCGGCTGGCCTCACCCGCAAGCTGATCTTTGACCTTCTGCATCGAGAAGTCCACAATCTCGAAGGGATGCGCGCCGGGATTCTCGAAGCCTAGCTCGCCAAAAACGAAGTGCGACGGATAAACCATCGGATACACGTAGTCGGCGTACTTGCCCATGATCTGCAAATTCTGGCCGATGTTGGGCTGCGGCTTCCAGGCCACATAGCCGAACACGTCCACGCCGAAGTACGCGCCCGCGCCGTTGATCTGCTTCTGCGCGCGCTCCATAAACCGCCCGACCGTGTTGTACATATCGTCGGGATTGTTGCGCCAGTCGCGCGGGCCTTTGAAGACCGTGCCGGTCAGATCGCCGTCCGACGGGAAGCGAATATAGTCGAACTGGATCTCGTCGAAGCCGAGCTGTGCCGCCTCGACGCCCAGCGCGATATTGTAGTCCCAGACGCGCTCGTCGTAGGTGTCGAGCCAGGCAATGCCGAAGTCGGCGAACCAGGGCTTGCCGTCCTTCTGGACATACCAGTCGGGATGCTTCTCCAGCAGCGCGTTGTCGTGAGCAAAGATGTGAATACGCGCGATCGTGTAGATGTTGCGCTTCTTGGCCTCGGCCAGCATCTCGCGGATCGGCATGTAATCGGCGGAGGTTTCGGCCTCCACGACCTGCGGCACCTGCGACTGATAGTAGATGAAGCCGACATCCGCGAGATTATCCGATTTGATGTCGATCACGGCCGCGTTCAGCTCGGTCTGATCGATCATATCGTAGTACTCGTTGACGGTGTCCATGCCGCCGGCCGCGACGTTGGCCTTGATGTAGAGCGCCTTGGCCTCGAACTGCTCAAGCTTGATCTCGGAGCTCAGGCCGCCCTCGGTCACCTGGGTCTCGCCGCGGCGGTAGCCCGGCAGCAGCGCGCGAATGTACGCGCCCTCTGGCACGTCTTCGAGCTTGTACTTGCCCTGATCGTCGGTGCGCGTGTAGGTAACGGCAGTGCCCGTGATCGTCGTCGAGGCGATCACCGTAGCGCGAGCCAGCGGCTTGCCGTCGACGCTATCCACGACGGTGCCCGAGATCACGTTGGGCCGCAGCGAAACGTCGAGCGAGGTCGTCTGTGGCAGCGACTCCTGAACCTCGTCGTAGCCGTCGGCCGAGAAGCTGACCTGAACGCCTTCGCTGACGTTCTTCAGCTCATACGAGCCGTCTTCGCCGGTCGTCGCGGTCGCATCGCCGGCTTTGACTGTCACGCCCGCTAGGCCCTTGCCGCTGTAGGTATCTTTGACCGTACCGCGCAGCACGCTTGGCCGCAGCGCGATCTCGTGCGTCGTCGTGCGGCTGATGTCGGCGCGCGTCTCGACATAGTCGGGAGCGGCGATCGCGATCTGGAAGGTCTCGGGCAGGTTCTGCAACGTGTACGCGCCGTTGGCGTCGGTTGTGGCGCTGATCGTGTCAGTCGCCTGCACGTGCGCGTTGCCGACCGGCTGATTGGTGTAGGCATCCTTCACAACACCGCTCAGCGTGTTCGGGCGAATCGTCACATCCAGCGTTGCGGTCGCAGGCTGGGTCTGGGCAAGCTCCGGCTTCTCGGCAAGATTGACGGAGGTGGTCTCGTAGCCAGGCGCGGCAATACTCAAGGTATCCTTGGCGCTCCAGCCGTTGGTGGTATATCGCCCGTCGGCATCGGTCTTGATCGGAGCGTTTTTGCCGAACGTGAGGGAGGCTTCTTTCACCGGCTGGTTGGTGTAGGCGTCGAGCACACGGCCGTTGATCGCTACTTTGTTTGTGCCGCAAGCTACGAGCACCAGCAACGCGATCAGCAGCAGCGGCACACGCCGCACAGTCGAAACGAACATGGGACTGTTAACTCCTGTGGGTACCTAAGTCTGCGGTAGTGTAGTGGCATGTGAGTGCTATGTCAAGCAGGAATCACGGGTATAACGAGACTCTCAGATTCGGCGAATCAGCGCCGGAGTCCGCCGCCGGAGCGCGCCGCTAAATATATGATCGCAATCGGCTGTTTCACTTTTTCGGCATTTAATCAGCGTTTTTTCGGCTGAGCACCATTTACTTCTGGGCAGCAATCCCTAAGAATCGTGAGCATACACCAACGATCACTGTAACAAGGAGGATGCTATGAATCGTTTTACACTCGCCCGCCTGGCGATTATTCCCTTGCTCATGCTCTCGATCCTGCCGCTGTTCTCTACGCCGGCCGTGCGCGCCGCCGACGGCGAGCGCTGCTTTCCCGAGACCGGGCGCTGCATCAGCGGGCGCTTCCGCGAATACTGGGAGCAGAACGGCGGCCTCGCGGTCTTTGGCTTCCCGATCGGCCCCGCAATCCAGGAGCGCAACCGCGATACCGGGCAGATCTATCTGACCCAATGGTTCCAGCGCAACCGCTTCGAGCTGCACCCCGAAAACAAGCCGCCCTACGATGTGCTGCTCGGACGTCTCGGCGACGATTGGCTTCAGCAGCGCGATGTCGATTGGCGCAAGGAAGGCCGCGCCACGCCGGAGGCCAGCTGCCTGTACTTCGAGCAGACCGGGCGCAATGTCTGCGATCAGGCCAGCGGACTCGGCTTCAAGAGCTACTGGCAGAGCCACGGACTGGAATTCGACGGTCGGCGCGGCACGTCGTACGCGGAAAGCCTGGCGCTGTTTGGCCTGCCGCTGACCGAGCCGCGCATGGAGAATAACAGTAGCGGCGATCGCGTTTTGACCCAATTGTTCGAGCGCGCCCGCTTCGAGTGGCATCCCAACCAGTCCGATCCGAACTTTCGCGTGCTGCTGGGGCTGCTCGGCAACGAGCTACGCGGGCCGTACTCCGGCCCTGACCTGCCCACCGATGAGCCCTGGGTGCGCACCGGCAATCGGGTTGTGGCGATCGACGACGGCATTCCGACGATCACACTGCCGCAAAATCCGGCCGGCGGCCCGCCCAACCTGGTCGTCGCGCCAAGCGGCAAGCGTATTGCCTACACCGAGGCGATCGGCGGGAACACGTCCGAGCAGCGGCTGGTAGTGCTCAACCTCGATAGCGGCATCCGTCGTGAGATTCCGCTTGGCCGTAACGGCCTGGTCTTCGGCAGCGTTTTCTCGCCCGATAGCGAGCGCCTGGCCTACAGCGTGGTCTTTAGCGATGCGCTCGGACGCCATGAGTTCCGCGTGCTGGATCTGGCCAGCGGCAATAGCAGCGTGCGCCTGCAAGGATCGTCCGGTCCCATGCCGGTTGTGGTAGCCTGGAATCGCGGCGGTTTGTTCGTCAGAAAGATCCTCTACGCCTCGGACGCGCCGCCGCAGGGGCTGTTCCTGGTAAATCTCCAATCCAACACGCTCCAGACGGTCTTCGACGGCATTAACTACGGCGCGGAGCCCAGCCCCGACGGCCAGAAGATTGCGCTGGTCACCGGCGAGCTGGGGATCGGCAGCCCGCCGCGCACGATGCTCTCGGTGCTGGATCGCGCGACCGGCCGCACCACGACGATCGAGGCGCAGGCTCAGCAGTTCGTCGGCAACGTCTCATGGTCGCCGGACGGCAGCCGGCTGGTATATAGCCGCACGCTCGACAACGGCGCGCGCATCAGCACGATCAATGTCAGCGCGGCCGATGGAACAA
Organism: Herpetosiphonaceae bacterium; assembly: GCA_036401895.1. Classification (GTDB taxonomy): domain Bacteria; phylum Chloroflexota; class Chloroflexia; order Chloroflexales; family Kallotenuaceae; genus LB3-1. Next base: position 8,335 of record DASWTW010000562.1, read on the forward strand.
ACAAGCAGGCGCTGCTCCTCTCGGCCGGCTCGTTCCCCGGCGAAGGGCAGATCCAGGATATCGCCTGGCGCAACAACCAATCGCTGCTGCTGCTGATCCGTGAAAGCCAGCAGCGAGCGTCGGTCTTTACGGTGTCGCTGGATCGCTTCGATCCGGCCAACGCCCGCCAGCTACAGGCGTTCCCGCACGAGGGCGAGTTCTTCGACGAGTTCGTGTACCTGCCACGCTAGCATCCTGACGTCTACGCTCAGAGGGCGACTTCGGTCGTCCTCTTGCTGCTTCCGTGGAACTAGCACGAGATGCAACCAAGTTGTCAGGTTTGGCGATCGAGAGCGGCGCCCACTTATGGTATCCTGGCACACAACGGCGTACCATTTCCCTGCCATCGTCCGACCATCCAAGGAGTGTTCTGTGCGTTCGTTTCTCCCCATGAGCGCGTGCGTTCTCGCCTTAGCGCTGATCGTTCCTCCGGCCAGCACGGCAGCTCCAACTCTTCCGATCGCGCCATCCTCGGGCGCACCGGCGACTCCTGCGCTCTCGGTCGCGCCTTTGTCTCATAGTGCCACTCCGGCGCTCCCAATCGCCACGTCGGATGTGGCAGCCGCGCCAGGTTTCGCGGTCGCGCCCTCGCCGGATGTAGCCATACGCTGGGCCGCCGACGATGCGCCGATCGCGAACGGCGATGTCAGCCAGAGCTGGACCTGGGGACCGCAGATCTTTCGCAGCGCTCAGGAGCCATACACCGAAGCTCCCGGCGGCAACCGCAGCGTCTGGTATCTCGACAAAGCGCGCATGGAGATCACCAATCCCGCTGCCGATCCTGAGGCAAGCTGGTTTGTGACCTCGGGACTGCTGGTGCGTGAGCTGATCAGCGGCCAGGTCCAGATGGGCGATGCCGCCTATGAGAGCCGATCGCCAGCCGAGGTGCCGGTCGCCGGCGATCTTGAGGCGCCGCTCGACCAGGCGATTACCTATGCCGATCTCAAGCCGCTGGCCTCGCTCGACAATGATCGACGCGCCGCTGTGCGCACCGAGTTCGACACGCTGGTCGACGAAACGATCGGTAAGGGCGGCGTGGTGCAGCAAGATCTGCGCTTCCACCAGTACGAGGTTCATCTAGGCACTTATGACGAGGTGCTGGGCCATAACATCCCCCACGTTTTTACCGAGGCGCTTAGCTCTGAGCAGCTGCTCTACGTTGCCGGCCGGCCGATCACCGAGCCGTACTGGACGATTGTTCAGATCAACCACGAGCCGAAAGACGTGCTGGTGCAGGCCTTTGAACGCCGCGTGTTGACCTTTACGCCGTCTAATCCCGAGGGCTGGCGCGTGGAGTGGGGCAACGTCGGGCGGCAGTACGCGCAGTGGCGCTACGGCGTGGCCGAGGATGGCGCGGCCTTCGATCCCAGCAGCGCGCTCGACGACAGATCTACGATCCGCAAGCTGGAAGAGCTATCACCCGAGGCCGCGCGGATCGCGTTGCAGCGCAAAGGGCTGGTTGGGGCGGCGGTGCTGAATATTACAACCGGCGAGCTGTACAGCATCACCGGCACGCGCGCGTTTCCGATGTACAGCACGGCCAAAGTGCCGATCATGATCGGTGTGCTCAACAAAGCTATTCGTGAGAAGCGCGGCGTTGCGAGCTGGGAAGACGGCCTGCTGCGCGCGATGATCCAGCGCAGCGATAACGACGCCGCTACCAGGCTGATCGTTCATATCGGCGGCGCAGCGGTGCTCAATCGTTACCTGCGCGGCATTGGGATCAGCAACACGCAGATCAATACCGACAACTGGGGCGACAGCACAACTACTCCGCAGGATATGGCCCGGCTGATGGCTAAGCTGGCCAACTGCACGATCTTGAACGCCACGTTTTGTCACTATGCGCTGGAGCTGATGCGAAATGTCACGCCGGGGCAGCGCTGGGGCATCAGCGCGGGCGTTCCCGGCGGCGTGTCGGTGGCAGTCAAGAACGGCTGGTATCCAGAGTCCGAGGGCTGGACGATCAACTCGGTGGGCTATATCAAGGGCAATCGCAAGCGCTACACGATCGCGGTCTATACGCGGCCCAACCAGAGTATGCGCTACGGCATCGACACGATCGAGGCGATCTCGGCGCAGATCTACCCGGCGCTTCCTTAGCCGGCAGTAGCAGCGCCGCTCAGTCTGGCGCTCTGCTCGGGCTTCGGGTAAGATGAGCGGGTAATCAACACCACGGAGCAGAGCATTATGGTCGTCAAAGTCCGTCTGGGCGAAGTCATTCCAGCGCACATGCAAGAAGCACATCGCGAGCATATCATCGCTTTTCTGGAGCAGGAAGGCATCCCGATCCACGCCGACGATCTTGGCGCAACCGCGATCAGTGAGCGACAGGTCAAAGAGCTGCTGGAAGAGCTGGCTGAAGGTATCGATGAGTAGGGGCAGGTGAGGGAAGATCAGGCCCTCACCCCGTCGCTACGCAACTCCCCTCTCCCGTTGCGACAGGCGAGGGGAATAACGGTACTCCCTTGTTCCCTTGTTCCTTCGTTTGTTCCTTTGTTCAGTTCTAGGTTCTTGGTTCTTCGCCTACCCCAGCGCCGCCTCGACTGCGTTGCACAGCTCACCACGCGCGACCAGCTGTCGCACCGCTTCCATATACGGATAGAGCACAACATCACATTCCAGGAACGGCACGTGCTGCCGGATCAGATCGTAGGCGGCGGCGGTGCCACGGCCCAGCTTCAGGCCATCGCGCAGATGCTCAGGGTAAAGCTGCCGCCGCAGGTCGATCGCCTGACACGCCGCCAGCGCCTCGCACGCTACGATCGTCTGGAGATTGTGCAGCACGGCGTGAGCCTGACGCGCGGCGGTTGCGCCCATGCTGTTGTGATCTTCCTGTCCTGCCGAGGTCGGGATCGTGTCGGCGCTGGCGGGATGCGACAGGACTTTGTTCTCGGAGGCCAGCGCGGCGGCTGTGTACTGTACCAGCATCAGCCCGGAGTTGAGACCGCCGTGCTCGATCAGAAACGGCGGTAGCAGGCCGCCATGCCGCGCCGGATCGAGCAGTCGCGCCAGCCGTCGCTCGGAGATATTGCCCAGCTCGGTCAGGCCCAGCGTGAGATAATCCAGCGCCAGCGCCAGTGGCTCGCCGTGGAAATTGCCGCCTGAGAGCGCCTCGACATTGCCCTCATCGTCGATAAATATCAATGGATTATCGGTAGCACTGTTTAGCTCGATCTCGATCGCCCAGCGCGCATAAAACGCACTATCGCGAACCGCTCCGTGGACCTGCGGCGTGCAGCGCAGCGAGTAGGCATCTTGAACCTTCCAGCCCGCCGGCCGCAGATCTGGCGGCAGGGTCGCAGTGTTCTGCTTAGCTCGCTGCTGGCCGCCTTCCGCGCCCCAGAGAAACGTACTGCCGTCGAGCACGCGCCGCAAAAACGCCGCACACTCGATCTGTCGCGGATGCGGGCGGGCAGCATGGATACGCGGATCGAGCGCTATCGGCACGCCGGCCATCGCCTCGAACGAGAGCGCCGCCGCAATATCAGCGGTGCGGCAGAGCATCTCGGCGTCGTGGGTGATCAGCGCGCCCAGGCCGGCCATCAGCGCCGTGCCGTTGGTGAGCGCCAGACCTTCCTTAGCCTGGAGTGTGAGCGGCTCCAGCCCGACCTGCGCCAGCGCCTCTGCTCCCGTCATACGTACGCCGTCGATGTGCGCCTCGCCCATGCCGATCAGCACCAGCGCGATATGCGCCAGCGGCGCGAGATCACCGGATGAGCCCATCGAGCCCTGGCTGGGAACCACCGGGATCACATCGCGGCGCACCAGCTCAAGCAGTCGATCGACCACCAGCGGGCGGATGCCGGAGACGCCTTTGACTAGTGTGTTGGCCCGAACTAACATCATCGCGCGTACAACCTCGGGATCGAGCAGCGGCCCGGTACCGACCGCGTGGCTCATCACGATGTTGCGCTGAAGCAGCTCAACCATATCGGCGGGGATCACGCGGTCCTGAAACTTGCCGAAGCCGGTCGTAATCCCGTAGATCACCGCGCCTTCGGCCACAAATCGCTCGACCGCCTCACGCGATCGGCGCATCCGACTATAGGCGGCCTCGGCGATCTCGATGCGCGACTGTTTATCGCGCGCAGCCGTAACCAGCGCCTCAATCGTCAACTGCTCGCCGTCGAGCACTATTGTTTGCATACGAAACTCCTTGGAAGGGGATTGAGTCAGTGGCAGATTTATGTCCTCTGCGGACGCCGCATCAGCCAGCGCCAGAGAGCAACTAACACGCCTACGGCCAGCAGAAGAAAACTGCCGTTGACGAAGAGCCATTTTACCAGCGTCAGCACCGGCGCAAGCAGATCCACTACCGGAGTACGCGCCGGATAACGTGCCATGACCAGCGAGGTCGCAAGATTTTCGCCGTAGTCGAACAGTGCGCCCAGGACCGGGCTGAGATTGGCGTAGCGCCACGGACTGCCAGGCGCAAACGCTCTGCCATAGACCCAGCTGAGCGCCGTGCTCAGAAAACCAGTGTACACCAGCGGCCAGATCACATCAAACGTGAAGCGCGCCCGAATATACGCTGCTCGGCCTTCCGCGCCGTACAGCTCTGCTATGCGATACAAATCATCGCGAGAATACATCAACGAGCTGTCAGGCGATTCGTCCACGCCTGTGTTTTGTCGCGCACGAGCCGCCTGAGAAGGCAAAACCAGGACCAGAAACAGCACGAACAGCGCAATCGCCGCTAGAGCAACCCAGCCGGTCGATCGACGGTAGAGCCAGGCCGAGAGTTGTGTTGCCATGAACACGTCCTGTCTGGGAATAAAACTTCAGCCGCCACTGATCGGCTGCGGGCCTCAGCAGGTCTGCTATAATGCATTCCCGTGCGACATGGTACGCGCCGAGAGCCTTGATTATAAGCCAGGATCGAGAATGATCGAGCAGGTAGAACATGGATCTGGGAATGACGCGATCGTTGTGCGCGGCGCGCGTGAGCATAATCTTAAAAATATCGATCTTGAGATTCCGCGTAATAAGCTGGTAGTCATCACCGGGCTCTCCGGCTCCGGCAAGTCAACCCTGGCCTTCGACACGATCTTCGCCGAGGGTCAGCGCCGTTATGTAGAGTCGCTATCGGCCTACGCACGGCAGTTTCTGGGCCAGCTCAACAAGCCCGACGTCGATCATATCGCAGGCTTGTCGCCGGCGATCGCGATCGACCAGAAGTCGACCACCCGCAACCCGCGCTCGACAGTCGGCACCGTCACCGAGATCTACGATTATCTGCGCCTGCTCTTTGCGCGCGTCGGCACGCCGCACTGCCCGATCTGCGGCCGCGTGATCCAGCAGCAGACGCCGCAGCAGATCACCGACACGATCCTCGCTCTGCCCGACGGATCACGCCTGCTGATCCTGGCGCCGCTGGTCGAGCAGAAAAAAGGCGAGCACCAGAAAATCATCGACGATGCGCGCAAGGCCGGCTTTGTGCGCGCGCGAGTCGACGGCACCGTCTACGATCTTGACGAAGATCTGCGTCTCGAAAAGCACAAAGCCCACACGATCGAAGTCGTGGTCGATCGACTGGTCATTCGCCAGCCCGAGCCGCCGGTTGCGCTGAGCGAGCACCCAGACCGCATTCGGGTTGCCGACTCGGTCGAGACCGCGCTGAAGCAAGGCGGCGGCGTGCTGATCGCGCAGATTGTCGGCGGAAGCGAGCTGCGCTTTTCGGAGCACTACGCCTGTCCCGAGCATGGCGCGCTGCCCTACGGCCCGTTCGAGCCGCGCGATTTTTCCTTCAATAATCCGCGCGCCGCCTGCCCGACCTGTGGCGGCCTGGGCACAGTCCTGGAGATCGACGCCGACCGGGTGATTCCAGATCGCGGCCTGTCGCTGGCTCAAGGCGCGATCGCTCCCTGGTGGCGGACAGGACGCAACGCCCGGCGCTACTTCGAGGAGCTGCTCTCGTCGCTGGGCCAGCACTACGGTTTCAGCATGAATACGCCGGTGCGCGATCTGTCGCCCGCGATCGTCGAGCTGATTCTGAACGGCTCGGACGGTACATCGCTGCCGCTGCGCTACCATGTGCGCGGCCGCGTGCATACGGTGGAAACGCCGTTCGAGGGCGTGCTGCCCTACTTGCGCCGCCGGCTCAGCGAGGCAACCGACGAGTCGAGCAGCGAGCTATTCACGCAGTACATGAGCCCGCGCGTGTGCGGCACCTGCGGCGGCGCGCGCCTGCGACCCGAGCCGCTGGCAGTCACGATCCGCGACATGAATATCGCCCAGGCATCCGCGCAGCCGATCGACGAGACGCTTGACTGGTTTGCGGCGCTGGTCGGGAACAATGGGCAAACGCCGGATGTGCTCACACCGCGCCAGCAAACGATCGCCGAGCCGATCCTGCGCGAAGTTCGCGCCCGGCTGCGCTTTCTGCTCGACGTTGGCCTGGACTATCTCACGCTCGATCGGGCGGCGGCCACGCTCTCCGGTGGCGAGGCCCAGCGCATCCGGCTGGCCACGCAGATCGGCTCGGGGCTGTCGGGCGTGCTCTACGTGCTGGACGAGCCGAGCATCGGCTTGCATCCACGCGATCACCAGCGCCTGCTCACCACGATCGTCGGGCTGCGCAACCTGGGCAACTCGGTGCTGGTCGTCGAGCACGACGCCGACACGATGCGCGCCGCCGACTGGCTGGTCGACATCGGGCCGGGCGCTGGCGAGCACGGCGGCGAAGTAATCGCCACGGGCACGCCGCAGCAGATCATGGAGCAGCCGCGCTCGCTGACCGGCGCATTTCTCAGCGGGCGGCGCGCGATCCCGCTGCCGCGACAGCGCCGGCCCGGCAGCGGACACTCGCTGATCGTCGAGGGCGCGCGCGAGCATAACCTCAAAAATATCACCGTGGCCTTTCCGCTCGGCACCTTGACCTGCGTGACCGGCGTCTCGGGCTCTGGCAAGTCCACACTGGTCGAAGATATTCTGTCGCGCAGCCTGCACCAGCATTTTTTTAATAGTCGCGCTCAGCCGGGAGCCCACGATCGCATCCTGGGGCTGGAGCATATCGACAAGGTGATCGGCATCGACCAATCGCCGATCGGCCGCTCGCCGCGCTCGAATCCGGCGACCTACACCAAAGTCTTCGATCCGATCCGCCAGCTCTTCGCCCAGACGCCTGAGGCGCGCGCCCGTGGCTACGATGCCGGCCGCTTCTCGTTCAACGTCAAAGGCGGGCGCTGCGAGGCCTGTCGCGGCGAGGGCATGGTTCAGATCGAGATGCAGTTCTTGCCCGATCTGTTCGTGACCTGCGAGGTCTGCGACGGCACGCGCTACAACCGCGAAACGCTCGATATTCGCTACCGTGGCAAAACCATCGCCGAGGTACTGGAGCTGACCGTCGAAGAGGCCCACGCCTTTTTCGAGCGCATCCCGGCGATCCACGGCCGGCTGCAAACGCTGCTCGACGTCGGGCTGAGCTACCTGCGGCTGGGCCAGCCAGCCAACACGCTGTCGGGCGGCGAGGCCCAGCGCATCAAGCTGGCCAGCGAGCTGGCGAAACGCTCCACCGGCCGTACGATCTACATCCTGGACGAGCCGACGACCGGCCTGCACTTCGCGGACGTGGAGCAGCTGCTGCGCGTGCTCCAGCGGCTGGTCGATGTCGGCAACACCGTGCTGATCATCGAGCACAACCTCGACCTGATCAAAAGCGCCGACTGGCTGGTCGATATTGGACCGGAGGGCGGAGCGGAGGGCGGCCGTGTTGTCGTCGCCGGCACGCCCGAGACCGTCGCCGATCATCCCGAGTCATACACCGGCCACTACCTGCGCGCGCTCCTGGAAAGCACCGCATGATTCCGTTCGTCTCCAAACGCCTTCTCAGGCAATCCCAGAAGTACTAGCGATGCATCCCACTTGCGCCTTGCCCGTATTGTTGACGATTGTTAACACCGCTGTGTAGAATGAGCATACTAGCTTGCACCATACCTGCCTGCGGTTAATCCCACGCACCGAAGGAGCTTTTATTTATGGCATCGGCGAATCCGAGTGTGCAGCAACCAGAGCTGGAGTCCCGGTTCTACCCGAATAAAATTGCACGCCTAGCCTTGCTGAGTCTTGAAGATGTCATGGGCCGAAACGGCGTGAACGCGCTGCTGAACCTGGCCGGAACCAAACATCTGGTCAATAGCTATCCCGCCAACGATTACAAACGCGAATTTCCTTTTAGCGATCTTTCTGCGATCATGGAAGCGATGGAAACGATGTATGGCGTTCGTGGCGCGCGCGGTATGGAGCTGCGAGCAGGACGCTATGCGTTTAACCTCGGCTTGAAAGAGTTTGGCCCGCTCCTCGGCGTCGGCGATCTCGCGCTCAAGCTCATGCCGATGACGATTAAGATGAAAATTACCCTCAACCTGACGGCGCAGACATTTGCCCGCTTCTCGGATCAGCCGACGCGTGTCGAGGAGCGCAAGGGCCAGTTCATGTATATCATCGAGAAGTGCCCGGTCTGCTGGGGCCGCCACACCGATCGGCCGTGCTGCTACATCGCGCAGGGAATCCTGGAAGAAGCGCTTAACTGGGTTACCGGTGGCCGCAACTTCAAGGTTCAGCAGCTAGAGTGCCGCGCGATGGGTAACAACGAGTGCGTGTGGGCGATCGATAAAGAGCCGATCGACTAGCGATCCGCGGTCTTGGTGGCGATACTACGCGGTACCAGAGCCAGGCAGGACCATTAAGGATCTGTGCTTTCATCTCGTCGTAATCTTGGGGCGTTGTCGAAGGTCGTGCTATCTACCTACACTAGAAACATCCGTCAGCCTGTCGTAGAGCATTTCGGCTAATTCCGATACACTGATGGATGGAGTTGCTGCCTATGAAGCGCGTCGTTATACGAACATCTACCCCAATCGCTCCGTTTGGAGAGCCGGCGCGAGAGCTGCGTATCCTCAACAAGCCGCTGTGGCTCCTTCAGCGCGACTTGCTGGCTCGCCATTGCCAGAGCACGATCGAGATCGAGAGCGGCGAAGAGCTGCCGGAGAGCACCGAAGAGCTGCTCGTCCACTGCGATCATCACTTTTTCAACGCGCCGCTGATGGATACCTTTATCGCCGAGGCCCGGCGCAGCGGTCGTGCGTGCCAGCTTGCCTTCGCCCTCGACGATAAAGCGATCACAACCCATGCGCTGGCCCTGCAAGAATCGATTCGCAAGCAGGACGATGTGTATGTGGCCGATGTGTTCTACTATCCGCACGGGCCGCAGGAAACGCCGCGCCCGCTGGTGATCGCCACCGAGCCCCGCGAGATGGGCTATTACCATATTCCGTCGTACATGGCCCCGAACCACGGCGATCTGACCTTCCAGATTCCGCTGCGGGCCTTTCTGGCGATCGAGCACTGGATTCATGTTTTTCTGGCCAACTCGCCCTTCGGCGTCTTCGCCTGGGCGCGCAAAACCGAGCAGGAGGTCGAAGACAGCTGGAAAGCCAAGCTCAAGGTCAGCGCGCGAGCCTTCTGGGAGCGCAAGCACTTTCTGGAGTGCTCGGCGCTGGTCAAAGTCGGCAAGAACTGCTCGATCGATCCCACGGCGATCATCCAGGGGCCAACAGTGATCGGCAACAATGTTCACATCGGCGCCGGCGCGGTGGTGGTATCCAGCCTGATCGGCAACAATGCCACGGTGATGCAGGGCTCGCAGGTGATGCTGAGCGTGGTCTCGGATCGCTGCTATCTGCCCTTCAACGCCAGCCTGTTTATGACCACGCTGATGGACAACTCGATGGTCGCGCAGCTCAGCTGCTTGCAGATGTGCGTGGTCGGACGCAACACGTTTATCGGCGCAGGCAACATTTTTACCGACTTCGATCTGATGGGCAAGCCGATCAAAACCATGTGGAAAGGCCAGCTACACGAGATCGGCCTGCCCGTGATCGGCTCGGCGGTGGGGCATAACGTCAAGATCGGCTCGGGCTTTGTGGTCTATCCCGCGCGCATGATCGAGTCCGACACGGTGCTGGCCTACGCCGACGATCACGCAGTCATCCCGAAGAATGTTCCGACCGGCATCTATACCCGGCCGCCGGTCTTCTATCCCGATCGCGATCCGCGCGTGCAAATGCAGGATTCGATCGACGGCTCTTTTCAGCGCTAACGGTTTTGGATCACCCACTCAAGGAGATACTACGGTGTCTAAGGATACGCTGCTCATTGTCGAGGACGCACCCGATATTCAAACGCTCCTCAAGATCTATTTTTCTTCGCAGGGGTACGAGGTCTTTGCAGCGGGACGGGGCAGCGAAGCGCTGGAGTTAGTCCGCAAACAGTTGCCGAATCTGGTGCTGCTCGATGTGAACCTGCCGGATATGCTCGGCTACGACATCGGCAAAGCGATTCGCGCCAACGCGCGCACGCGCCACATCCCGATCATCTTCCTGACGGCCCGCACCGAGAAGCAAGACATGATGGTCGGTCTGGGTGAAGTCGAGGCCGAGGCCTACATTGCCAAGCCGTTCGACATCGAGCTGCTGCATCTTGAGGTGCGCAACACGCTCAAGCGCGCGCGGCAGAAGAACCAGACGCATCCTGTGACCAATCTGCCGACCGCCGATGCGGTCAACGATCAGCTGCGTGGCCTGCTGACGCGCAAGGGCTGGACGCTCACGCTGCTGCGGATCGAGCACTTCGATCTGTTTACGCAGAGCTACGGCACCGTCAGCGGCGAAGAGGTGCTCAAGTTCATGGCGCTGCTGCTCAACGACATCGTGGGCGAGCATGGCCAGGCCGAAGATTTTACCGGCCAGATGGTGACCGGTCCGGAGTTTGTGCTGATCTCCTCGCCCGAGAGCAGCCGCACGATTGCGCGGCGGCTGGTCGATCGCTTCGACGCCGAGATCAGCCTGCACTACAACTACCGCGATCGCAAAAATGGCGCCATGAAGCTGACCGACGGCGACGGGCAAGAGCAGTCGGTGCCGTTCATGTCGCTGGCGATCGGTCTGCTCGACGATACCAAAGGGCCTTTCTACGACATCCGTGAATTGACCGAATCGGCTGAGGCTGTACGCCAGAACGCTCGCTCCACAGTGGGCACGACTGGCAAGAGCGCAACGATCGTCGCCTAACGCATGCGCACCAAGACTTTGCCAATCCAGAGCTGCTTCAATGCCATCGCGGCGATCGCCCGCTGGCTGCCTGATGCCCCCCGTGATCCCGAGCCGCTGGTCGCCGGACTGATGGAGCTCCTGAGCGCCGAGCAGCCGATGCTTGATCTCAGCCTGGCCCTCAATCTGGGTGACGGCTGGCTGCTGCACGGCACGGCCTCGCCCGAAGCGCACGCCTGGCTGGCAAGTCTTGCTGCGCCGGTGCCGACCAACGGCAGCGCTCGTAAACCTCGCCGGGCCAATAGCCAGCAGCCTTACCACAGCATCTTGATCGAGCCCGTCGGCGGCCAGCTCATTGCGCTGGCGCTCTGGGATGCGGGCGTCTCTGCGGTGGCCTTCGATGCGCTGGTCGCGCAGATTCGGCTGGCGTTCGCGAGCGCGGCCCGTCAGACGAGCGACATTGCTACCACGCTGAACGAGCGGCCCGACGAGATGGCGGCGCTTCAGCACATCGCCCACGAGCTGAACGCCACGCTGGATCTCAACCGCGTCCTGGAAGCGGTGCTGCGCGAAGCTGTGGCCGTGACTAACGCCACTCATGGCAGCATCGCGCTGCGTCACGAGGAAGACGAGCTCTTCCACTATGTGGTCGCCAGTGGGCTCAGCACGGAAGAGGCCGAGGATCTGGCAAATAAGGTCATCGACCAGAGCAACCCGTCGTCCATGGATGCGATCCAGCTGGGACAGGCCGTGCTGGTGCCCGTCACAAGCTGCCCCTTCGGCCCCAGCCAGCAGCTCAAGGTCGCCTCGGTGCTGGATGTGCCGATCCGCTACGGCGATCGCGTGGTCGGCCTGATTATGCTGCGCTCGACGTTCGCCGGCACGTTCAACGCGTCACAGCTGCCGTTTATGCGGCTGATCGCGGACCAGACGGCCGTCGCGATCGGGAATGCCCGGCATGTCGCCGAGCAGCTGCGCCAGCGCGAGCTGCTCCAGCAGCGCGCCAATGTGCTGAGCGAAGTGCTGGAAGTCGGCAACTTGCTGCGCGCTGACCGGCCGCTGACCGATATTCTCAACGACATCGCCTACGGCATCATCAACGCGGTCGGCTTTCGCTCGGTGATCATCAATCTACGCAGCGAGACCGATCCCACCTGCTTCCAGCGGATCGCGGTCGCCGGGATCTGGTATGACGAGAGCGAGCGGCTGAGGAGCAAGCCCATTCCCGAGTCGGTGATCCAGGGGCTGTGTAAGGATCGCTGGCAGCTCAGCCGCTCCTATTTTATTCCCGCCGACGATGTCGCCGAAGCCTTTGGCGACAGCCTGGACCAGTTTACGACCAAGCCGATCAGTGATCTGCGCATGAACAACGAGTGGCAGCGTGACGATATTTTTATCACGCCGCTGCAAGGCCCCACCGGCGAGATGATTGGCTTTATCTCGGTGGATGATCCCTTCGATCGTCGCCGGCCCACGCGCCGAGGCGCTGAGGCGCTGGAGATTTTCGCCAACCAGGCGATGATCGCGATCGATAACGCGCGCCTCTACAACGATTCGCAGCGCCGGCTGGTCGAGCAAGACGCGCTCAATCGCATCCATCAGGTGATCAGCGCCTCGCTCGACATTCACCAGATTCTCCGCGAGGTCTACGCCGAGCTGTGCAGCGTGCTGAAGATGGACTCGTATTATAGCGTGGTTTATCAGACTGATAGCACGACGAGCGCGCTGGCGATGAGCGTCGACGAGGGCAAGTGGACGGAAAAACATCTCAAGATGGGCGACCAGAACGGCCTGCACGCGTATATGATGCGCGAGCAGCAGTCGCTGCTGTTCGGCGATCTGTATATTGAGATCGACAAGCTGCCGACCTCGTTCCGTCCGAAACGCTTCGGCAACGAGAATCGACGCTCTGCCTCCTGGATGGGCACGCCGCTGATCGCCTCGGATCAAGAGGTGATCGGCGCCCTCTCGGTCCACTCCTACACGCCACACCAGTTCGGCCAGAACGAGCTCCAGTTTCTGCAAGCGGTCGCGCATCAGGTCGCGATCAGCCTGCAAAATGCGCGCCTGTTTGCCGAGCGTGAGCGGCGGCTGCACGAGGTCAACGTGCTCAACCAGCTGGCTCAGGCGCTGGCGGTGCCGATCAGCCTGGACGAGCTGGCCGAGGTGCTTTTCTCGCAGATCACGCAGGCGCTCAACACCACGACGATCTTTCTGGCCGTGCATAATCCTGAGAGCGGTTTGATCGAGTTTCCGCTCTACGTCGAGAGCGGCATCCGCTCCAAGATCGAGCCACGGCGCGGCGAGAACGGCGTGACCGAGTATATTCTGCGCACCAGGCAGCCGATCCTGCTGATGGACGACGTAGCCCGTGGGCTGCGCAATCTGGGCATCAATGTGATCGGCGAGGTGCCGGGCAGCTTCGCGGGAACACCGCTGCTTGTCGGTGGCGAGGCCGTCGGCGTGATTGCGGTCCAGGACTACGAGCGCACGCGGCCGTTTGGGCAGTATGAGCTGGATCTGCTGCAAACGATCGCGCTTCAGGTGGCGTCGGGCGTCGAGAAGGCGCGGCTGCTCCAGGAGCGCGAGCGGCAGATCGCCCAGATGCAGGCGCTCAACAACATTGGCACCGTGACCAGCTCGACGCTCGATCTCGACGAGATCTTTATGGGCATGTTCGTGGAGCTGAGCCGCTACCGTCACACCGACGCGCTGATGCTGCTGGTCACCGATCCTGAGAACTACACCGTCAACCGTATCATCGCCGTGGATCGCGGGCAGCTCTTCCTGCTCGACACGCCACAGCCGATCGCGGCACGAAGCTACACCGATGTGATTATGCGCAGCGGCAAGCCGATTCTGCTGCGTAACGCGCCGGCAGAGCAGGAAGTCTACGGCATTCAGCCAAACCTGGTCGGCTCCGAGGACCAGGTAATCTCCTGGGTCGGCGTGCCGCTGCTCAACACCTCGGGACAGCCCTTCGGCATGCTCTCGATGCAGGGCTATACCGTCGGCGCGTACGACCTGCGCGACATCGATTTCCTGACCAACGTCGCGAACCAGATCTCGCTCAACATTCAGAACGCGGCGCTCTTCGAGCAGACCGAGCAGCAGATCAAGCAGTTGGCCGCCGAGACCGAGCGCCTTGAGCAGATCAACCGCGTGTCCAGCTGGGCCGGCGCGATGCTGGACGTGAACGAGCTGCTTCAGCGCACGGTTATCGAAATGGCGCGGGTCACCAACGCCGACCAGGGGCGGCTGATGATGTTCGATCGCGGACGGGGTATCGGCATTTGCCAGGCCGAGCTGCACCATACCGGCGCGGTAGGACGGCTAACGATCCCGCTGAACGGCAATCCGGCCGTCGCCTGGATCGACGAGCGCCACACCTCGATGCTGGTGCCCAACGCCGTCGACGATCCGCGCTTCGCGCCGATCCACTCCATCCTGCGCAGAGAAAATATTCGCGATATTCTAGTCGTGCCGCTGATCGTCAAAGACGAGGTGATCGGCTCGGTGGGCCTGGACGCACAGGCACGTGAGCATTCCTTCACCGAGCGCGACATCGCGACCTGCGAGACGATCGCCAACCAGGTGGCGACGGCGATCGAAAATGCGCGGCTGTGGAAGGCCACGCAGCAGAGCGTGCATGAGCTGACATTGCTCTACGATCTGAGCGTCAGCCTGACGACGATGCTGGATCTCGACGAGATTCTGGCGACACTGGCCAGCGCGGCCCTTGAGATCGAGCGCGCCGATTTGAGCGCGGTGGTGCTGCTCGACACGCACGGCATCATCACACAGTTCGCCGGTCTGACCCATACCGGCGGCGATGTCGCGCCGGATACATTTCAGCACAACGATCTGATCCAGCAGGTGATGAGCGACTCTAAGCCGCTGGTCGTCAACGATTGCTGGGAAGACGACGGCACGCGCTGCCTTGAGGTAGACGAGGCGCTGCGCTCGTATATCATTGTGCCGCTGATGATCAAGAGCCAGCCGGTCGGCGCGCTGGTGATCGCCGCGTACCAGGCGCGCACCTGGTCGGATCGTGAGCAGTCGCTGCAAACAATTCTGGCCGGTCAGGCCGCCTCCGCGATTGAGAACGCGCATCTCTTCAAATCCGAGCAGGAAAAGCGCCAGCTTGCGGATACGCTGCGTGAGGTTGCGCTGTCGCTGACTTCGACGCTCGATCTTGAAGAGGTGCTGGAGATCATTCTTGGCCAGCTTCAGCGCGTGGTCTACTACGACAGCACCTCGGTGCAGCTGCTGCGTGACGACGATCTGTTTGAGATCATCTCGGCGCGCGGCTTTGAAGCGCCGGTCGTCGACGATCTGCTGATCCCGGCCAAAGATCCCAACCGGCCAAACAGTCGCGTGATCGCGGCGCGGCGGCCCGTTATCGTCGACGACATGGCGGTGGAATATCCTTCCTTCTACGACTCGACGCGGGTGATGCATATTCGGGCCTGGATGGGTGTGCCGCTGATCCACGGTACACAGCTGCTGGGCATGATCACGCTCGACAGCCGCAAGCCGCACTTCTACACCGAAGACATGGCGGATCTGGCGCTGACCTTTGCCACGCAGGCCGCCCAGGCGATCGAGCACGCGCGGCTCTTTGAGCAGATTCGCAGCTTCAACCTGGCGCTGGAGCAGATGGTCGCCGACCGCACGGCCGCGCTCACAGCAGAAAAAGAGCGTCTCGAAGCCGTTCACACGATCACAACCACGCTCACAGCCTCGCTCGACATCGACGAGATCGTGATCAAGACGCTGGAGCTGGCCGCCAACGCCGTCGGTGTGCGCCGCGGCTCGGTGCTGCTGCGCGACTCGATCAGCGATGTGCTGCTTTATCGCGCCGTGCTGACCGAGTCCGAAGGGTTGATCTCGACGGCGGAGCCATTCAATCTGCCGCCGGGCAACCTCGTGCAGTGGACGCTGGAACACCAGCAGGGCGTGTGTATCGAAGACGTGCGCAAAGATTCGCGCTGGATCGACATCGGGCAGCATACCGCCGAGATTCGATCGTTCCTGGCCGTGCCGCTGCTGGCCGCCGATGTGCCGCTGGGCGTGCTGATGCTCAACAGCAATCAGGAAGGCTACTTCGGCGAGGAGCATTTCCGGCTGCTCTCGACGATCGCCAGCGAGGTCGCGATCGCGGTCCACAACGCCGAGCTGTACAACTTCATCAACGAGCAGGCGACTCGTCTGGCCGAGCTGTTGCAGCTACAGCGCGAAGAAACCGGCAAGAACCGCGCGATCCTTGAGTCGGTTGCCGAGGGCGTGCTGGTGCTCGACGAGCAGCATACGGTGCTGCTCTACAACCGCGCCGCGACCGAGGTGCTGCAAATCTCGGAAGAGGTCATGATCGGCCGCTCGCTGGATCGTATCGCCGAGTACGGCAGCGATCCCGAGGAGCGCCAACGCGCGCTGCTGCTCTACGATGCGCTCTCGGAGGGCGTGAGCGGCGCGCGACGACTGCACGGCCCCGTTCATACTCAGGTTGAGCTGCGCGGCCAGACCATCGACGCGACCTTCGCGCCGGTGACTACACCCGACGGCGAGCGCATCGGCGTGGCGGCGGTGCTCCGCGACATCACCCGCGAGATCGAGTCCGACAAAGCCAAGCGCGAGTTTATCTCCACGGTCTCGCACGAGCTGCGCACACCGCTGACCTCGGTCAAAGGCTACGTGGATCTGCTGATGCTGGGCACGGCCGGACAGATCAACGATATGCAGAAAAACTTCCTGCAAGTCGTCAAGTCGAACGCCGACCGGCTCAACGCGCTGGTCGAGGATCTGCTGGAAATCTCGCGGCTGGAAAACGGCAAGGTCACACTCAACGTCAAGAAGGTCAACGTGGCCGATCTGATCAACGATATTGTGGCCTCGCTGCGCACCGAGACCGAGCGCAAACGCATGAAGCTGGCGATCGAGATCCAGCCGGCGCTGCCGACGATCGAGGCCGACAACAAACGTATCAGCCAGGTGCTGACAAACCTGATCTCGAACGCGCACAAATACACGCGCGAAGAAGGCAGTATCACGATCCGCGCGTTCCTGACTGGCCCGATGGTGCAAGTCGACGTCGTCGATACCGGCGTGGGCATTCCGCCCGAAGAGCTACCCAAGATGTTCTCGCGCTTCTTCCGCGCTAACAACTCGCTCAAAGACGAAGTTGGCGGCACCGGCCTGGGCCTGTCGATCGCCAAATCGTTTGTGGAGCTGCACGGCGGCGATATGTGGGTTACCAGCGAGCTTGACGTAGGCAGCACCTTTAGCTTTACCGTGCCGATCGAATACCGGCGGCCACCACGCGATGAGGATACCACCCCAATGAACGAGGTCATGCATGCCAGCTAAAATTCTGGTGGCGGATGACGAGCCGGATGTATTATTTATGACGGCGTTTACGCTGCGGCAGCTCGGCGGCTTCGACGTGATCGAGGCCCGCAACGGCCAGGAGGCGCTAGAGCTTTCCGAGCAGCACCGGCCGGATCTGCTGGTTCTGGATGTGCAAATGCCGCGCATGACCGGCTACGAAGTCTGCCGCCAGGTACGACAGCACTCCACGCTCGCCAACACGCCGGTGATTCTGCTGTCGGCCAAAGGGCAGCAGTACGAGATCCAGGAAGGCCACGACGCTGGAGCGACACTCTATATTCTCAAGCCCTACGCGCCCCAGATGCTCGTCGAGCAGGTCAGTCTGCTGGTCGGCTCTGCGTAGCGCACACAACCTCTTAAGCTTGAGCGTCCCTTTGATTCGCGGCCACTGATGCGGCAGCGTGCCTTGCCAGGCGGCTGCCGCCCGATCTATGAAAGTTAGAATATGTACGCATGAGCGCGATCGTTATTGAGCAACAAGTAGCGCACTACGAGGTCATTGGACGCGGGCAGCCGGTTTTGTTTCTACACAGCTGGCTCGGCTCGTGGCGAACCTGGATGCCGACGATGGAAACGATCGGCGATCGCTACCGCGTGATCGCCCTTGATTTCTGGGGCTTCGGCGACTCTGCCGCCCGCAGCAGCGCAACCACCATCGACGATTATGTCGCCCAGGTGATCAGCTTTCTGGATGCGCTGGGCATGCTGCCGCCGCACGTGATCGGCCACGGGCTGGGCGGCGTGGTCGCGATACGAGCCGCGAGCAAACATCCCGATCGCTTCGGCAAGGTGCTGGTGACGGGCACGCCGATCGTCGGGTCGCTGCTCCAGCAGACGCTCAAGCCCAGCGGCCTGGGCCGGCTGTTGAACCGTACGGTCAGCACAACCGATCTGTGGGTCAAGCTGGTCAAGCAGGCATCCAACGGCGACGACGCATTCGCCGAGATCGTTGAGGACATCGAGGCGACGAGCCCGCACACGCTCCAGGCGATCATCGACGAGATCACCACCGTCGACTTGCGCTCAAACCTGGAGCGCATCAAGCAGCCGCTGCTGGCGATCTACGGCGGTCGCGATCGCATCCTGACGGCGGAGCACGCCCAGCAGATCGCCGAGGGCCAGGAAACCTTTCGTCAGGTGCTGACCTTCGAGAAGAGCGGGCATTTTCCGTTTCTGGATCAGTCGGCGCAGTTCAATCGCGCGCTGCTTGAGTTTCTCAACGGCAGCGGCAGCGTGATCGAGCTGAAAGAAATGTGGAAGCGCCGGGTCAACCAGCGCGAGTTCTTCTAGATTCCCCACACCGAATCCTATCACACAATCCCACAATCTAGATCCTTAAAATGCGGTAGGAGCGTAGTGTACTACGCTCCTACTACAGTTTGTGGTATCTGGTTGATTACAGCCGCGAGCGTGGATCGAGCGCGTCGCGGAGGCCGTCGCCCATGTAGTTGATGCTGAGCACCGTTAAGAAGATCATCAGGCCGGGCCACAGCACCATGTGCGGCGCGATGTCCAGGAAGTTCTGCCCATCGAAGAGCAGGCGGCCCCAGGTCGGGGTGTCGGGCGGGAAGCCCAGACCCAGGAACGAGAGCACCGACTCGGTGATGATCGCCGCGCCCACGCCGAGCGTCGCCGACACGATGATCGGGCTCATGGCGTTGGGCAGAATGTGGCGAAACATGATCGAGGCCCGCGACACGCCGAGGCAGTGCGCCGCCTCGACAAACTCTTTTTGCTTCAGCGACAGGAACGACGCACGCACGATCCGTGCGGTGGGCATCCAGTTCAGCAGCCCGATCACGGCCACGATCAGAATAAAGATGCCAACCTCGGGGCCAAAGCTCTTGCGCAGCGTGTCGCGGAACAAAAAGATCGTCAGCAGCAGCAGCGGCAGCTGAGGCAGCGCCAAAAACATGTCGGTCATACGCATCAGCAGCTGGTCCACGATGCCGCCGATGAAGCCGGCCAGGGCGCCGATCAACGTACCGACCACGATCGAGATCAGCATCGCCGCCAGACCCACCGCCATCGAGACACGCCCGCCGAAGATCGCGCGCGCCAGCAGATCGCGGCCCAGATCGTCGGTGCCCATCGGATGCGCCATCGATGAGCCGGTCATCGAGGCCAGCACGTCCATCGCATCGCGATCGACACGATACACGAACGGCCCGATCAGCGTCCCCGCGATCAAGAGCAGCAGCACAATCGCGCCAACCATCGCCAATTTGTGACGCCGAAAGCGTCGCCAGGCATCGCCCCAGAGGGTTCGCGGCGGTCCCATCGCAGCAGCACCAACCGACCACGTTGCGGCTGCGTTAGGAACGGCGCCGGGCTCCATTACACGATTTGCTTCAGCCATAGAGATCTCCAACCAGAGCGATACATATCAGCTAGGGTCGACGTAATCAGCAGCGCGACTAGCTGTAGCGAATACGCGGATCGAGAATACCATAGAGTACATCGGCCACAAGGTTGAACAGCACGACCAGCACCGCGAAGATAAAGGTCAGCGCCATCACCACCGGCGTGTCCGAGTTCTGAATCGAGCGGATCAGCAGCTCGCCCAAGCCGTTGACACGAAAGATCTGCTCCGTGACGATCGCACCGGCAAAGACCGTGGGAATGCCCAGCGCAATCAGCGTGACGACGGGGATCAGGCTGTTGGTCAGCACATGGCGCATAACCACTTTTCCCTCACTCAAGCCCTTAGCGCGCGCGGTTCGGGTGTAGTCCATCGGCAAATTATCGAGCATGGCCGAGCGCATAAACCGGGTGATAGTCGCCGCCTGGAACAGCGCCAGCACCGTGACCGGCATCGCCATCTGCCGAAGTTGCCGACCGAAGGATGCCAGATCTGTAACCTTCAGGCTCGTATCATAGACCAGCGGAAACCAATTTAATTTTACGCTGAAGATCAATACGAGCAACAAACCGGTAAAAAAGGTGGGCACCGAAAAGCCCATGAAGGCCAGCGTAGTCGTGATCTGATCGAAGATCGAATACTGCTTGACCGCCGAAAAAATGCCGACTGGAATTGCAATCAGCACGGCGACGACATAAGAAACGCCCACAACCCACAGTGTCTGGGGAATTCGCTGCATAATCAGCTCGGTAACCGGGCCACGACTGGCGAACGAATAGCCGAAGTTACCTTCGGTTACCACCGCCCGTATCCACTTAGCATAGCGGACCGGCCACGGCTGATCCAGGCCAAACGACACACGAATCCGCTCCCGAACTTCTGCGGGAACGTTGGGATTAGCGGCAAACTGTGCCAGCGGATCGCCGGGAGCAAGCGCGAGAATAGCAAAAATAACAAAGCTGATCACTAGCAGCGTTGGAATTGCGATCAATAAACGTCGCGCGATATACGAGCCCATACAGCACCTTTTGTGGAGCCTGGAGCCGACCAAAGCCGGCTCCAGGTCTTTACCATCACCATGAACGCCGCACTACTGCGTCATCGTCCAGTCGGCGATGTTCCAAAGCTCGGTATCCCATGGCGTCAGATTGATGCCCTGAAGCGCCTTGGACTTGCCCGACGAGACCTGCGGACGGGCGACCAGCGGAATGACAACCACGTCTTCGACGATGACGTCGTTCATCTGGCGAACGATCTCCAGGCGCTTGTCATTGTCAGTCTCTTTGCGGAGCTGATCGCAGAGAGCGTCGTACTCGGGGTTCTGGTAGCGCTCGTTGTTGTTGAGGCCCCAGCCGTTGCTGCGCTGCGGAATCTGGCTAGATGTCCAGTCGCACAGGTAGGTCGTCGGATCGGGCTGCTCGTAGTTATTGGTGTACATCTGGACGTCGGCGAAGAAGTGACCGAACGTGTCGGGGTTGCCCGCGTCGGTCGAGAAGAAGACGCCGGGATCGACGCTCTTCAGCTCGACGGCAACGCCGATCGCTTCCCAGTTCGCCTTAACCAGCGCCTGCTCCTTCTGGCGCAGCGGGTTGACGGTCGTCTGGTAAAGCACGCTGAGCTTGATGCCGTCCTTCTCGCGCACGCCATCAGCGCCAACGGTCCAGCCGGCCTCGTCGAGCAGCGCCTTCGCGCCCTCAAGATCCTGCTCGCACTGGTGGCGACCGCCGAAGATCTGATCGGGCTCGACATACGGCGCGGTGGTGATGATCTCGCAGGTTGGGCCTGCGCCTGGCGGGTAGAGCGCGGCCACTGCCTTGCGGTCGATGGCCTTGCCGAGCGCCTGGCGAACTTTGAGGTCGCTCAGGAACGGGTGCGGCTGATCCGGCTCGGCGCGCTTGTCGCCCAGTGCCGGGTCAGGGTTCGTGCGGTTGATCGCGATACGCTCGACGCTGGAACCGGGGATCGTCAGGAAGTCGCCCTTGCCGCCGCCCTGGAGCTGCGCGAGCACGGGAGCCTCAACCTGCAAGTTCCAGGCGTAATCGGCATCACCGGTCTGGAACACGGCACGCGCGGCCGAGGTCGCATCGCCGCCGCCCTTCATCTGGACTTCCTTGAAGAAGGGCTTGTTGGGATCGCGATAGTTCTCGTTGATGTCGTAGGTCACGGAGTCGCCGGGGCGGAACTCACGCAGCTTATACGGGCCGGTGCCGATCGGCGCATTGTGAGCAGCCTGACATGTCGAGTCCGTCTGTGCCTTCTCGCCGATGCAGCTCTCGAACTGCTTCTTCTGTAGGATCTCGCCGTTGGTGCTGACGAACATCCGGTACGGGTTCGGGTTCGGGGCTTCCCACGTGATCTTGACAGTCGTGGGATCGACCGCTTCGACCGAGCTAACACCCTCAAAGGCCGAGCCGGTGGAGCAGGCGGTCTTCTCATCGGCGCAGTAGCTGTAGGTGAACGCAACGTCGTCGGCGGTGAAATCGCTGCCATCGGACCACTTAACGCCCTCTTTGAGCTTCCAGGTCGTCGTCGTGAGATCCTCGGAAACGCCGCCGTTCTCGACGGTCGGAATCTCCGCAGCCAGCACCGGGATCGGCGAACCATCAGGGCCGATCGCCGCCAGCGGCTCAAGGATCAGCCGCGATGCATCTGAGTCTTTGGTCCCCTGACCATGATGGAAGTTAAGGATGGTCGGCGCTTGCCACCAGAGCAGGCGGAGCGTGCCACCGGCCCCGCGAGTGCCGCTACCGGCCGGAGCAGCGGAAGCCGAAGCTTCACTGGATGGAGATGCTTCTGCACTGGCAGATGGAGCGGGAGCCGTCGAAGCCGACGCGGCCGGCGACTCAGGCGCAGCCGATGCGGCTGTCGAGGGGCTAGCGGCTGGGCTGGCGGTTGTACCTGACTGTGGAGCGCCACACGCTGCTAGGATCGGCAAAACCAACGCGAGCAGGAGTACCACGGACCAGCGAACACGAGAATATGAGGTGTTCACGGAGCCTCCTTGGAAAAGAGAAGCGACATACCAACAATCGAACAGTTTCCGATACGGATACCGTTAGGAAGCACCACCTCCTTTGCGACGATTGTGTAGGAGGAAGCAAACGTATGAGAGTCCGCAAGCTCTTGCGATTATAGCAACCCCGACAAAGAGCTTAGTACCAACAAGTTTATGGAGGGTATTAGAAGTATTCTGTGAGCTACGGGCGATTATACCAGACTCTCGCGCGGGTGCTGCACCACCGCGTGCGGTATTTCCGGCTTCATGTGAGTAAGCGCGATTATACCAAAGAACACCAGATCAGTAAACGTTTGGTTCATTTTATCGAAGCACGGGCGGGGAAATATGCCGGCCACGAAGCGCGGGCGTGTACGGCAGGAGGCTGCCGTACACATTATGCCGATTGTTAAGCTAGCGTTTCAGCCGTGGATC
>DASWTW010000563.1:0-3202 GCA_036401895.1 Herpetosiphonaceae bacterium
CTGCAGCGCGGCGACATCAAGCGTGCCACGGAGGCGGACCACGGTCGGCAGATGGTAGGCGGTGCTGCCGGGCTCCAGCTGGTGGAGAAACCACAGCCGCTGCTGGGCAAACGAGAGCGGTAGCGGTCGACCATCGCGCGGTACCGGCACCAGCGGCACCTTCAGCACGGCTGCTGGTTGCGCCTCAATCTGCTCGGCGAATGCGGCGATGGTTGGGGCATCAAACAGCAGCCGCAAGGGTAGGTCGCGCCCCAAGATCTGGCGCAGGCGGCTGATGACCTGCGTGGCCAGCAGCGAGTGCCCGCCCAGCGCAAAGAAGGTGTCGTGGATGCCCACGCGCTCGATACGCAGCACCGTCGCCCACACGCCGGCGATCAGCTCCTCTAGCGGCGTGCGGGGCGCAACCAGCTCGACCTCCGTGGAGGTCGCCTCCGGTCGTGGCAGCGCCCGCCGATCAACTTTACCGTTGGGCGTCAGTGGCAGCGCCTCCAGGACCACGAACGTGCTCGGCACCATATAGGCCGGCAGCCGCTGCGCCAAAAACTCGCGGAGCGTGCGAGGCAGGCCCTCATCCCCCCCGCCCGCTTCTCCTGTCGCAACAGGAGAAGCGGGCGTCGCCGTCTCAGGTTGCTCCTTGGTTCCCTTGTTCCCTTGTTCCCCAACGATATACGCCACCAGCCGTTGCTGGCCGAGATGATCTTCGACGAGCTGGACGATCGCATCCCCTACGGCTGGATGCTGACGTACTACCGTTTCGATCTCGCCCAACTCAATGCGGAAGCCCCGCAGCTTGACCTGGTCATCGGCGCGGCCCAGATACGCGATCGTGCCGTCGGCGCGGTAGCGCGCCTGGTCCCCCGTCCGGTACCAGCGCATCCCCTCCAGAGTTACATACTTCTCCGCCGTCAGCTCTGGCCGCTGGAGATAGCCGCGCGTCACGCCGGCGCCGCCCACATACAGCTCCCCGACCACGCCCACCGGCACCAGCTGTCTGTTCTGGTCGTAGAGTCGGACCTGATGGTTCGGCAGCGGTCGCCCGATCGGATGGCCCGTCACTACCGCATCGCGCGCCACCGGGTAGTACGTGCAGATAATGGTGGCTTCGGTCGGGCCGTAGAGCACCGTCGTCTCGGCGCTGGGAAAGACCGCCGGCAGCGCGGCCAGCAGATCCGGCGGCACCGCCTCGCCGCCGACAAAGATCCGCCGCATCTGCCGGTAGGGTGCCGCCGCCTGCTGGACGATCTGGCGCAGCAGCGTCGGCACCGCATGCAGCAGCGTACAGTGTCGGAGCTGGTGGTCAAGCTGCACCCAGTCCAGAATCTCCTCGCGCCGAACGATGACCGACGTCCCACCCGCCAGCAGGGGATTGACCAGCTCAAAGAGCGCGATATCAAACGCCACCGACGCCAGCCACGGCTGGACATCCAGCGCCTGGTAGCCGAACACCTGCTGGCTGCCCCACAGCGTGTTCACCACCTGTCGATGTTCGACCAGCGTCCCTTTCGGCCGCCCAGTCGACCCCGAGGTGTAGATCACGTAGGCGAGATCGGGCGGCTCCACACCTGAGAGCGGGTTCGTGCGCGGCTGCTGCGCGATCGTCGCCGCATCACGATCCACGCACACCGTCACGGCATGGGAGGCCGGCAGCATGGCGCAGAGCGACGCCTGCGTGACGAGCACGGCGAGCTGGGCATCCTCCAGCATGAAGGCGAGGCGCTCCTGCGGATAGTCGGGATCGAGCGGCACATACGCCCCGCCGGCCTTCAAAATCGCGAGCAGCCCAATCACCAGCTCCAGACTGCGATCGAGACACAGCCCCACCAGCGCAGCGCGCGTGACGCCCACCGTGCGCAGCCGGTGCGCCAGCTGGTTGGCCCGTGCATTCAGCTCCGCGTACGTGAGTGTGGCGTCGCCGCAGCGCAGCGCGATGGCCGCCGGCGTGCGGTCAACCTGCGCCTCGAACAGGTGATGCAGGCAGCGCTCCTGCGGAACCGGCGCGGCGCTAGCATTCCAGTCCACGAGGAGCTGGTGCTGCTCGGACTCCGTCAACAGCGGGGCGGTGCTGACGCGTTGCGACGAGTCAGCCGCGAGCGCGGTCAGCAGCGTGTGGTAGTGGCCCACCAGGCGCGTGACCGTCGGCGCGTCGAAGAGATCCGTGCGATACTCACAGACACCCTGCAGCCCCTGCACGGTCTCGGTCAGGGTCAGGGCCAGATCAAACTTGACCGCGCTGCCCACACGCCTGAACGGTTCCACATGGAAATCGGGGAGGTCAAAGGTGGTGCCTGGGAGATGTTGGACGGCAAACATGACTTGAAAGAGCGGCGTGCGACCGAGGTCGCGTTCGGGCTGCACGGCGTCGACCACCAGCTCAAACGGGACATCCTGATGGGCATAGGCGTCCAGCGCGGTTTGGCGCACGCGTGCCACCAGCTCGGCAAAGGTCGGCTGGCCAGCCAGATTCGTGCGCAGCACGAGGGTGTTGACGAAGAAGCCGATCAGGTCTTCCAGCTCGGGGCGCACCCGTCCCGCGATCGGCGTGCCCACGGCGATATCCTGTTGGCCGCTCCACCGCGCCAGCAGCACATCGAACGCCGCCAGCAGCGTCATAAACAGCGTCGCGCCCAGACGCTGCCCCACCGCGCGCACGGCGGCGCTGAGCGTGGCTGGGATCTGAAAGCTGAGCTGGGCACCGTGCTCGGTAAAGACGGGCGGCCGCACGCGATCGGTCGGAAGCTCCAGCGGCGCAAGCTCTGCCAGCTGCTGGCGCCAATACGCCAGCTGCTGCTCCAAGACCGCGCCCTGGAGCCACTGGCGCTGCCAGACGGCATAGTCGACGTACTGGATCGGCAGGACTGGCAGTGAGACCACCTCGCCCTGCACAAAACCGCGATACAGATTCATCAGCTCGCGTAGCAGCACGTCCATAGACCAGCCGTCGGTCACGATATGGTGCAGCGCCAGGATCAAGATCTGATCGGTTAGCGCCAGCCGCACGAGACGTACCCGCAGCAGCGGTCCCTGAGCAAGATCGAATGGCTGCTCGATCGCCTGCTGGACCAGGGCGTGTACCACCGCATCATCCGCGGCGGCTGGCACGTCGACCACCGGCAGCGGTACATCACGCGGCGGCATAATCACCTGCACGGGCTGCTCGTCGGCGTGGGCAAAGACGGTCCGCAGGCTTTCATGGCGGGCGACG
>DASWTW010000564.1:0-3476 GCA_036401895.1 Herpetosiphonaceae bacterium
TGCAGACCGCCGCGACTACAAAGTAGCCGATGATCAGCGGGGAAGACCTGGGATGCACGCTCTTATCCAGCGTCAGACCCAGCAGCAGCGGCACGACAGCGCCGATCAGCAGCAGCGTGCCCAGCCAGTCGATGCGAGCCTGGATACCGCTAGCCATGCTTGGCATCTTGGTCCACACGAACCACAGCGCGATCGCACCAATGGGTAGATTGACGTAGAAAACCCAGTGCCATGAGATCTGGTCGGTTAGCAGGCCGCCGAGGAACGGACCAATCACGCTCGACAGACCAAAGACGGCCGGAAACAGTCCCATGTAGCGCGGCCGATCCGCCGGTACGAACAGGTCGGCGGGCGTCGCAAAGGCCGTCGAGGTGATCGCGGCGGCGCCCACGCCCTGCACCACGCGAAAGATGATCAGCTGGATCATGTTTTGGGCTATGCCGCACAGGCCCGAGCCGAGCAGAAACACGACGATGCCCCACAGCAGCACGATCTTACGTCCATACAGATCCGACAGCTTGCCGTAGATCGGCACCATCGCCGTACTGGCCAGCAGATAGCCCGTCGAAACCCAGCTCACCAGGCTCAGGCCATTGAAGTCACTCACGATCGCCGGTAGCGCCGTCGCGACGATCGTCTGGTCGAGCGCGGCCAGAAACAGGCTCAGCAGAACTGCGCCCAGAATCACGAGCTTGGTCGAGTGCGGCAGGGTCGCGGTGTAATCTATGCGCTGATTCGGCTCCTGCCGGGTTGTCGGTATATTCGTGACGGCCATACGTTCTCCTCTTCTACCGCGAGTCGCCGGACTGAATCATGCCAGCGGCACAGCAAACGTCGTTGAGCACAAAAAAACCTACCCTCGTCCTCGTCGCTCCTCCGATTCTTGCGGCCGATCCGCGCGAATCCTCGTCACTGAGGTGCTGGGGTAGGCATGAAATATTCCACGGGCTGCGGCGCTACTCCGCGCCGGCGCCCACCATGTCACTTAATCGCTGCGGCTCCGGCGGCAGCTCGTCGGTGATCGCGCGGAACAGCTCGATCGTCTCCGTCAGCAGATCCGGCGGCAGCAGACGCAGCTGCTGCGCGACATGATCCGCGCGCACTGTTCGCAGCCCGCAGAGCAGCGACTGGCCCTTAGGCGTGAGCTGTACCAGCTTGTGCCGCCGATCGTTGGCGTTTTCCACGCGGGTAACACAGCCCTGGCAGACTAGCTTGTCTACAAGCAGACTGGCATTCGCCAGCGAATAGTCCAGGCTTGCAGCGATCTCACCGATCGAGACCGGGCTCTGACGCTCCACCAGCGCCAGCACGGCCAGCAGCGGCAGCGTCAGATCGGCGCGCTTAACGTAGCGCAGCAGCAGATCTGTATCGTCGTGCATCACCTGGGCCATAAAGACGCTCAGCAGTCCGCTGAGCTTCGCGCAGGCGTTAGTTGTTCCAACTGTATCATTCATCGGTTCGAATACTCAAGCACTCTCAAGCACCATATAACGATACCCAGATATGCTGTATTTGTCAACGGTTATAGATGCGTCTTAAGACTAATGATCAGGTAAACAAACGATCAGGTAAAACAAACAGCATGGCATCATCTATACCATGCTGTGTCTCGATCCCGTCTGTTAAATCATCCAGCTATGGTACCCGCGCAGTGGCAAAGCCGGCCATCGCGCGCTGGTGAGCCGTCTCCACCCCAAAGTTGCGCTGCTCCTCCAGCACCAGGCCGCACGACGCCAGGAACTCGGCCACGCGCTCACGCACCGGCCGCGTATTGTCGATGCCGAAGCGAAACGGCTCGCCGGTCAGCTTGATCACGGCGCGAGCGTAGCGCATAAACGGCGACGGCGAGGTTACCAGCTCGGCCGCGAAGTAGTCGAAGGCGACTACCGTTCCGGCGGCGGTGCCGGCGATCGTACGCAGCGTGCGCTCAACCGCCTCCTGATCCAGATACATCGTCACCGACTCCCAGGTGAAAAGGCTGGGCTTATTGGGATCGAAGCCGGCCACCAGCAGCTTCTCGAACCAGTCGTTTTCTTGAAAGCTGGTCGGGACATAGATCACGCCGGCCGTATCTATGTCTGCCTGTCTCAGCATCTCACGTTTGAACGCCTGGGTTTGAGGCGTGTCGACCTCGAAGCAGCGCACGTGCGTGTCCTTCGACAGCCGGTACGCGCGCGTATCGAAGCCGGCGCCGAGCATCACGAATTGCTTGATGTCGGGCAGATGCTGCTGGAGCGCCGCATCGTAATAGGTGGTGCGCGCCGCCGACTGATGCTGCATGGTCGGTGTGCCAGGGTAGGGATAGCGATAGATCTTCGGCACATGGCCGGTCACGCGGTGCGACACCAGCGTTGGCGCAGTGACCAGGTGTAAGGCCAGCGGGGAAACGCTCGGCATCGCCAGCAGCAGCCGCTCTGCTGCATCGTCATGGCGCGTGCCGAGCTTGTGCTGCATGTAGCGCGTATAGAGCGAGGCCAGCACGGTCGCTGATGTGCCTGTGCGGCGGCTGTGGATGACCAGCTTGACGACGAAGATGATATACCCGGCCACCGCGAATGGCAGTAAGACGATCAGGATGATGAGCTGGATCAGACGAAAGATGCTCCGTGCGAAAGTCGTGCGCATGGTGATCTGCTCCTGCTGATTTCACCCCATACAGTAGCATAGCCCGCAAAGGTGCCTCGGTAGCCTGACAGCCTTTTTTTCGTGCCTGGCAATAGATTTCAATCGTTATGTCTACATTACCTGCAATGATGGAGCGCCGATATAGAAATGCGCCCAGGCAATCATCGGCACATGATCACCTGGGCGCTGCTGCCGGCAAGCGATGGCCTGCCAGCGTGGATAAATGTACAGCTTACTGGCTCGCCTGTAGCGCGGCTTCAACCGCCGATTGGAGCTCGGCAGCGCTCACCAGCTGTCCATTAACCTCGAAGGTCGGCGTCGACTGAACGCCGCGTGCCTGCGCCTGCTGCTGTGCTGCTTCCAGCTGGGCTGTGTACTTCTCGGATGCGAGCGCCTGCTCGAAGGCTTGACGATCCAGGCCGATCGCCTCGGCGTAGCTGCCGAGCAAAGCCTCAATGTTGCTACTGTTGGACCAGGCGCGCTGGCGGGTGAAGAGCAGATCGTGCATCTCCCAGAACTTGCCCTGCTCACCGGCCGCTCGCGCCGCCGCCGCCGCGATTATCGCGTAGTTATGCTGTGGCAGCGGGAAATCGTGGTAGATGAAGCGGACCTCGCCGGTCTCGACGTATTGCTGATCGAACTGGGCCTCCATCTGCTGGCTGAACGCCGCGCAGGATGGACACTGAAAATCGCCGTACTCGATCACGGTTACCGGCGCATCGGCGTTGCCTTTGTATGCGTAGCCTTCCGGCGTAGTGCCGGTGGGAGCGTTGATCACACGCGCAGTAAACGGCTCGACATCCACTGCGGGCTGCGCCAGCTGGCTGACAATAATGGTGCCGAGCACCAAT
>DASWTW010000565.1:0-8543 GCA_036401895.1 Herpetosiphonaceae bacterium
TGGGGCATCAAGCCGAGCGCGCTGATCGGCCACTCGATCGGCGAGTACGTCGCGGCCACGCTGGCGGACGTCTTTTCGCTTGAGGATGCGCTGAAGCTGGTCGTGCTGCGCGGCAAGCTGATTCAATCGCTGCCCACGGGAGCCATGCTCAGCGTGCCGCGGCCTGTCGAGGAGATCCAGCCGCTGCTGAATCCGGCGCTCTCGATCGCGGCGATCAACGCGCCGGCGCTCACGGTCGTCTCCGGCTCCACCGTGGCGATCGAGGATCTTGAGCAAACGCTGAGCACGCGCGGCATCACGGCGCGGCGGCTGCACACCTCGCACGCTTTCCACTCCGCGATGATGGAGCCGATCCTGGCGGCTTTCACGGACGAGCTGCGCCGCGTCCAGCTCAGCGCCCCGACGATTCCGTTGATCTCGAATGTGACCGGCACCTGGATCACGAGCGACGAGGCGACCGATCCACGCTACTGGGCGCGACATCTGCGCCAGCCGGTGCGCTTCGCCGATGGTGTGCGCGAGTTGCTGGCGCAGGATCGCGTGCTGCTTGAGGTCGGGCCGGGGCACACGCTCAGCTCGATCGCGCGGCAGATACCGGACCAATCAGCCGCCGTGATGCTTTCATCGCTGCCGCACGCCCGCGACGACACCGACGATCGGGCGTTTGTGCTCGGCACGCTGGGCAAGCTCTGGCTGGCGGGCGCATCCGTGGACTGGACCAGCTTCTACGCCGAGGAGGAGCGCCGGCGCGTGCAGCTGCCGACGTATCCCTTCGAGCGGCAGCGCTTCTGGGTCGACGCCCAGACGCCGGCGCTACAAGCCAATCCACCGCTGAGCGAAGAAGGCCGCGTCGAGGATACGCCGCCGCCCGCGCTGCATGGACGGCCCGCGCTGCTCAACGACTATGTCGCACCGCGCAACGAGTTCGAGCAGAGCATCGGCGCGATCTGGCAGGAAGTGCTGGGCATCGAGCAGATCGGCGTGTACGATAATTTCTTTGAGCTGGGCGGTCACTCGCTGCTAGCGACTCAGCTGGTGTCGCGGCTGCGCGAGGCTATACCGATCGATCTGCCGCTGAGCCGGCTGCTGGAGGCTATGACCATCGCCGAGCAGTCCGAGGTGATCGAGGAATTGTTGATCGAAAAACTGGAAGAGCTACCCGAGGCAGAGGCGCAGCGGCTCATGGCGACAATGTTTCGCCAGCAAATGTGACGCTTCTGAGCATATACACGCATCTCGCAGCGGCCTGGCCGACGTGATGATGCGCCCGTGAGGTGACTACGATGTCCAAAGCGGACAACCTTTCGCAACGACGATCGCAGCTTTCCGAAACCAAGCGCGCGCTGCTGGATAAGTGGAAGCGCGGCGAGTTTAGCACCGGCGGCGAGTCGGATACGATCCCGCGCCGCGAGGGGCAGGAGCCGGCGGCGCTGTCGTTCAATCAGCAGCGGCTGTGGTTTCTGGATCAGCTGGTGCCCAACAGCCCGGCCTACAACATCCTGACCGGCGTGCGCGTCGCAGGTCCGCTCGACATCACGGCGTTTGAGCGCAGCCTCAACGAGATCATCCGCCGCCACGAGTCGCTGCGGGCGCGCTTTCCTACTGAGGATGGTCAGGCGGTCCAGGTGATCGAGCCCAGGCTAAGCATCACATTGCCGCAGGTCGATCTGCGCGCGCTCGACGCCGCCGCCAGTGACGCGGAGCTTCAGCGGCTGATGCAGGTTGAAAGCAGCCAGCCCTTCGATCTCCAAACCGGCCCGCTGATCCGCGCAACACTGGTGCAGCTCGCCGATCAAGAATCCGTGCTGCTGCTGACGCTGCATCACATCGTCTCCGACACCTGGTCGTTCGGCATTCTGGTGCGCGAGCTAGTGACGCTCTACGGCGCGTTCTCGACGGGCAAGCCTTCGCCGCTGCCCGAGCTGCCGATCCAGTATCCCGATTTCGCGGTCTGGCAGCGCCAGCGGCTTCAGGGCGAGGCGCTGGAAGCGCAGATCAGCTACTGGAAGCAGCAGCTCGGTAGCGAATCGGGCAGTCTGCCTACGCTTGAACTGCCGACAGATTATCCGCGTCCGCCGGTGCAGACCTTCCGGGGCGCGGCGCAGTCGTTTGTGGTGCCGCGCGATCTGACCGAGGCGCTCAAGGAGCTGAGCCGCCAGGAAGGCGTGACGCTGTTTATGACGCTGCTGGCCGGCTTCAACGTGCTGATGGCGCGCTACAGCGGCCAGGACGATATTCTGGTCGGCAGTCCGATCGCGGGGCGACAGCGCGTCGAGACCGAGAACATGATCGGGTTTTTCGCCAACACGCTGGTGCTGCGAACCAAGCTCGGCGGCAATCCCACTTTCCGCGACGTGCTCAAAAGCGTGCGCGAGACGATGCAGGGCGCCCACGCGCATCAAGATGTGCCCTTTGAGCAGCTGGTCGAGATCCTGCATCCCGAGCGCGACATGAGCCGCAATCCGCTGTTCCAGGTAATGTTCGTGCTCCAGAACACGCCACCGGCGGCGCTTTCGCTGCCCGGCATCACGATCAGCGCGATCGCGCTGCAAAGCTCGACCGCCAAGTTCGACATCTGGCTGTCGATGGAAGAGCGCGGCGACGAGCTATTCGCCAATGTCGAGTACAACACTGATCTGTTCGAGGCCGCGACGATCACACGAATGCAGGGCCATTTCTTGACGCTGCTGGCCGCAGCTGTCGCCGATGCCGCCGCGCCGATTCTCCAATTACCGCTGCTGACCGAGGCCGAGCGCCGCCAGCTCGACGCCTGGAACGCGACCGCCGTGGACTATCCCACCGATCGCAACATTGTGCAGCTTTTCGAGGCGCAGGCGGCCACGCAGCCCGAGCGCACCGCGCTGGTCTTTGAAGGCCAGACGCTGAGCTACGCCGAGCTGAATCGGCGGGCGAACCAGCTGGCGCATCACCTGCGCGGCCTGGGCGTCGGGCCGGAGATGCTGGTAGGCGTGTGTGCCGAGCGCTCGCTGGAGCTGGTGATCGCGCTGCTGGGCGTGCTCAAGGCCGGCGGCGCGTACGTGCCGCTCGATCCGACCTATCCGCTGGATCGGCTCCAGTTCATGCTTGGCGATGCGCAGCCCGCGGTGCTGCTGGTCCAGCAGAAGGTTGTCGAGGAGCTGCCGCAGCTCTTCGCCGAGACGCGCCAGACCGTGATCCATCTCGACAGCAATTGGTCGCAGATCGCGCAGTCCAGCGCCGAAAACCCTGGCCTGCTGACGAACGATCGCAATCTGGCGTATATGATCTACACCTCGGGCTCGACCGGACAGCCCAAAGGCGCGCTCAACTCCCACTGCGCGATCCGCAACCGGCTGCTCTGGATGCAGGGGGCTTTTCAGCTCACGGCGGACGACGTTGTGCTGCAAAAAACGCCGTTCAGCTTCGACGTGTCGGTCTGGGAGTTTTTCTGGCCGCTGATCACCGGTTCGCGGCTGGTGGTCGCCAAACCCGAGGGCCACAAAGACAGCGCCTATCTGGTCGATCTGATCGCCGAGCAGGGGATCACGACGCTGCATTTCGTGCCGTCGATGCTGCGTGTCTTTCTGGAAGAGCCAGAGCTGGCGGGCTGCCGCTCGCTGCGGCGCGTGATCTGTAGCGGCGAGGCGCTGCCGCTGGCCTTTACCGAGCGCTTCTTCGCGCGCCTGCCGCAGGTCGAACTGCACAACCTGTACGGCCCGACCGAGGCCGCTGTCGATGTGACCTGGTGGCCGTGCGCGCCCAACGCCACGCTGCGCACTGTTCCGATCGGCAAGCCGATCGCTAACACGCAAATGTATATTCTGGACCAGCGGCTACAGCGCGTGCCGGTCGGCATTCCCGGCGAGCTGTTTATCGGCGGCGTGCAGGTTGGGCGCGGCTATCTCAACCGCCCGGCGCTGACCGCCGAGAAATTCATCGCCGATCCTTTCACGCCTGACTCCGAGGCGCGGCTCTACAAGACCGGCGATCTGGCGCGCTATCTGCTCGACGGCAACATCGAATTCCTGGGCCGGCTCGACGATCAGGTCAAGCTGCGCGGCTTCCGCATCGAGCTGGGCGAGATCGAATCCGTGCTCGGCCAGCATCCCGCTGTCCAATCCGCCGCTGTGCTCGTTCGTGAGGACGCAGCGCCCGGCGATCGGCGGCTGGTAGCGTACGTCGTGCCGGAGCAGAACGGAGAACCTAGAACCAAGAACCTAGAACCGAACAAAGAACAAGGGAACAAGGGAACAAAAGAACAAAGTACCGAAAAATTCCCCTCTCCTGTCGCAACGGGAGAGGGGTTAGGGGTGAGGGCCACGGGTGAGGGCCTATCCTCCGATCTCCTCTCTGAGCAAGTCTCGACCTGGCAGCAGGTTTTCGACGAGACCTACGCCGCCGCCGAGGCCGATCTCGACCCGACCTTCAACATCGTCGGCTGGAACAGCAGCTACACCGGCGAGGCGCTGCCGCCCGAGGTGATGCGCGCCTGGGTCGATCAGACTGTCGAGCGGATTCTGGCGCTGGAGCCGGCCAATGTGCTGGAGATCGGCTGTGGCACCGGGCTGCTGCTTTCCCGTGTCGCGCCGGCGTGTGCCAGCTACTGGGGCACCGATCTGTCGCCGACCGCGATCAGCTACCTGAAGCAGCAGATCGTCCGCCCCGAGCTGGATCTGTCGCAGGTAACGCTCTTCCAGCGCGCCGCCGACAACTTCGACGCGATCCCCGAGCGCTTCTTCGACGTGGTTGTGCTCAACTCGGTCGTGCAGTATTTTCCGAACATCGACTATCTGCTGCGCGTGCTTGAAGGCGCGGCACGAGTGCTCAAGCCCGGCGGCGCGATCTTCCTGGGCGACATCCGCAGCTATCCGCTGCTTGAGGCGTTCTACACCTCGGTCGAGCTTGCCAGCGCCGCCGACTCGCTGACGGCCACGCAGCTGCAGAATCGCGTGCGCAAACGCATGTCGCAGGAGCAGGAGCTGGTGATCGATCCGGCGTTTTTCTACGCCCTGCGCCAGATCTTGCCGATCGCCGGCGTCGAGATTCAGCTCAAGCGCGGCGACGACCACAACGAGCTGACGCGCTTCCGCTACGATGTCACGCTGCGCATCGGTCCGGCGGCTGAGCGTCACGCCAAGATGCGCTGGCTCGACTGGCACGTCGATCGCCTGGACCTGGATGCTATTCGCGCGATTCTTGGGGAGCACGAGCCGGCGCTGCTGGGCATCGAGCGTGTGCCGAACGCCCGGCTCGCCGCCGAGACGCAGGCGCTGAAGCTGTTGAGCCGGACTGAGCGGCCCGAGACCGTGGGCGAGCTACGGGCGCAACTTCACGAGCAGCCCGCCACCGCAATCGATCCCGAGGCGATCTGGTCGCTGGCCGAAGAGCTGCCCTACGCCGTGACGATCACCTGGTCGGAGCAGAGCCCAGGCAGCTTCGACGTTGTGCTGCGCCATCGCGGCCAGGACGACGTGCCGCTCGACACGCTGCTGCCCCAGGCGCAGGCCGCGCCGCGATCCCCGAACGAGTACGCCAACAATCCGCTCTACGAGCAGCTTGGTCGCCAGCTGACGCCCGAGCTGCGCCAGCATTTGCAGGGCCGGCTGCCCGACTATATGATCCCGACGGCGTTTGTTTTCCTGCCGGCGCTGCCGCTCTCGCCCAACGGCAAGCTCGATCGCGCAGCGCTACCAGCGCCGCCGCAAGCGATCCCCGAGCTTGAGCAAGATTTCGTGCCGCCGCGCACGCCGATCGAGGAGACATTGGCGGCGATCTGGGCACAGGTGCTGGGCCTGGAAAAGATCGGCATTCACAACAACTTCTTCGAGCTGGGCGGCGACTCGATCCAGAGTATGCAGATCGTGGCGCGAGCAACCAGGGCCGGCCTGCATCTGACGCCGCGCCAGATGTTCCAGCACCAGACGATCGCCGAGCTGGCGCTGGTGGCCGAGCCGCTGGGCGCTGCCGAGCAGAGCATTGTCACGGGGCCGGTGCCGCTGACGCCGATCCAGCGCTGGCTCTTCGCAGCGCAGCCGGGACAGCCTGCGAGTCGCGTTGTGGCGCTTGCCACGCCGCCGGAGCTGGATCGCAGGAGGCTGGAGCAAGCCCTGCGCCTGCTCTACGCCCATCACGACGCGCTGCGCCTGCGCTTCACGCACGACGACGCGGGCTGGCAGCAGATCAACGCCGGTGTCGAAGATTCGATCGTTTTGGAGCACCGGCGCGTTCCGGCGCTGGACAGCGCGACGATCGAGACGACCGCCGACGAGCTGCGCTCCCAGCTTCGGCCGGACGAGCATCCGCTGATGCGGGCGCTGCTGCTCGACACGGAAGCGGAGCAGCCCGGATGTTTGCTGCTGGCGATCCACAGCCTGGTCGCGGATGCGGCCTCCTGGCAGATTCTGCTGGCGGATCTCCAGCAGATCTATGGTCAATTCAGCGGCGGCGCGGAGGCTCAGCTGCCACCCAAGACCAGCGCGTTCAAGCAGTGGGCCGAGCAGCTCGCAGCGCTGGCGACCGGCGACGAGTTGAGCGCGGAGCTGCGCTACTGGCTTGCGCAGCCCGCCGTCGATCGCGTGCCGCTGGATAAGCCGGCTAGCAGTGCCGCATCCGATCGCACGACTCAGCAGCACAGCGTGACGCTGAGCGCCGAAGCCACGAGCGCGCTGCTGGGCGCGGCCAACACAGCCTACCGCACGCAGCCCGAAGATCTGCTATTGACGGCGCTGGCTCAGACGCTCACGCATTGGACCGGAGCGCAGAGTGTGCGGCTGGATTGGGAGCGCGACCTGCGCAGCGATCCTCGCGTCGATCTGGATCTGAGCCGGACGGTGGGACCGCTCACCGTCCGCTTCCCGATTGCGCTCGACCTGGCGGAGCGGGAGCCCGGCGCGGCGCTCAAAGCGATCAAAGAGCAGCTGCGCGCCGTGCAGAAACACGGCCTGGGCTATGGCCTGCTGCGCGACGATGAGAGTAACAGCCAGCTGAGAAACCTACCCGAGCCCGAGATCGGCGTGGCTTACCTGGACCGACTCGACGTGCCGCTGACCGGTTCCGCCTTCACGCCGGCCGCCGATCTGCCCGGCGTCGTGCTTGGCCCCGCGCAGCTGCTGGCGATCACCGCCTTTGTCATCGACGGACGGCTGAGCCTGAGCTGGACCTACTGTGCTTCGGCGTTTGAGCAGGCGACGATCGAGCGACTGGCCGAGGACAGCAGCGCAGCGCTTCAGGCGCTGATCGATCACTGTTTGTCGCCAGGCGCGGGCGGCTTCACGCCCTCGGATTTCCCGCTAGCCAAGCTCGATCAGACGACGCTGGATCACGTCCTGAGCATGACCGAGCATGTCGAAGACATTTACCCGCTCGGGCCGATCCAGGATCACAAGCTGTATCGTTACGTCAACCACCCCGAGACCGGGCTGTACTTTGTGTACGGCGTCTTTCTGATCCAGCCGATCGACGCCGACGTGCTTGAGCGCGCCTGGCACCTGCTGATCGCGCGGCATCCCGTGCTGCGAACCTCGTTCGTGTGGGAAGGATTGGAACGTCCGCTCCAGGTCGTCCACGATCAGGTTGACTTTGCCGTCGATCGCCAGGACTGGCGCGGACTGACGCCCGAGGAGCAGCAGACGCGCATCACCGAACATCTGACCGCGCTCTGGCGGCAGGGCTTCGATCTGCACAAAGCGCCGTTTACGCAGGTCGGGCTGTATCGCGTGGGCGAGGACGCCTACCACTTCATGTGGAACTTCAACTACATGCTGCAAGACGGCTGGAGCTTCCCGCTGCTCTTCAAGGATCTGTTCACCTGCTACGACGCGCTCCTGAACAACAGCGATCAGCTGCCCGAAACGCCGCGCCTGTACCGCGACTTTATCGCCTGGACGCAGCAGCAGGATCTGACGAGCGCCGAGGCCTACTGGCGCGAAAAGCTGCGCGGCTTTACGCGGCCCAATCCGATCCAGGCGCGGGTGATGAGCAACCAGACCGTA
The DNA here is from genome assembly GCA_036401895.1 of Herpetosiphonaceae bacterium. GTDB lineage: Bacteria > Chloroflexota > Chloroflexia > Chloroflexales > Kallotenuaceae > LB3-1. The sequence goes on from DASWTW010000565.1 coordinate 7,971, forward strand.
TCGGGCGAGGGCTATCGCTCCGAAGAAATCCATCTTTCGGTCGCGACCTCCACGGCGCTGCGCACACGGGCCCGCCAGCACCAGCTCACACAGAGCACGCTCTTGCAGGGCGCGTGGACGCTGCTGATCAGCGCCTACACCGGCGATCAGGATGTGGTCTTTGGCTCGGTCGTGTCGGGACGGTCCGCCGAGCTGGCCGGCGTCGAGTATATGGTCGGCTCGTTCAACAACTTCCTGCCGCTGCGTATGCAGGTCCGGCCCGAGCAATCGCTGCTGGCCTGGCTCAAAGAGTTTCAGGTGCAGCATCTTGAGCTGCGCCAGTACGAGTACACGCCGCTGCGCAAGATCAAGGAGTGGAGCGACGTTCCCGGCGATCTGCCGCTCTTCGAAAGCCACCTGACCTTTGAGAACTTCCCGATCAATACCTCGATGGTCGAAAAATGGTCGTCGCTGGGCGTGCGGCCGGTGACCGGCGAGACGCAGACCGAGTTTCCGCTGCGGGTCGCGATCTGGCCCTTCCCGGCGATGCTGCTGCTGCTGTCGTATCACCGCCATCTCTTCGATCGCGAAACG
>DASWTW010000566.1:0-12096 GCA_036401895.1 Herpetosiphonaceae bacterium
CACACTGATCTAGTTGCGGCGTGGTCATAATTGATCACGTCGCTTTCAGGAATAGTTTGATGGCAGCTGACGGCAGCCCTTGAGCAGGTCCAGGCGCGCTTCGGCGCGACAGCGGTCCAGCGCGGGACGGCATTGCTCCAGGACGAGGCACACGCCCAGGAGTGAGGCGGGGTCGGGCGTGCTGCAGGCGGTGGCGGTATTCCCCCGCCTGCACGTCCTCGACGGGTATGAGCCTCAGTGCTGTACCTCCCAGGATGGATAAAAGATTCCTCAGCCCGCTTCGGAAACCGACTTCTCACGGTGATGAACTCCCCCGCTATCCGGGAGGTATCGTCCAGACGTCCTCGGCCCTGTTGCCCTCAGCAACGATGTTTGGCCCTTAGCTCATGTCCACGATCAGGCATCTGCTGCTACCGTATGCGTATGCCTGAATCGCACACGGTTCATGGTATGCCGACGGCAGCCACCCGCACTGCGGTAGCAGTGCAAGCATGGTGGAGTGAGCGAGGCAGCCCGCCCAGAGTGAACGCCTCCACGCCAGCGCCTCAGACAGAACATCTTCGGTGTGACGGGGGAACATGTTCCCCTGATGCGCCATACGCGCCCTCTGATGGCAGGAACGAACCGCTAGGTCATCGACCAGCGTCAGCTCATGGGCGCTGGAGCAGAAGATCGTCGCGCTACGGCAGCGGCGTGAGGGACAGCACCTCAAGCTGGGGATCGATCATCCCGATCGCCGTGCATGCCATGCTCGCGCCGGTCAATGCGTCCCAGCCACCGCCCTGGAGCGCGTGTCGGAGCCGCTCGCGAAGCGGCCAGGGCGTGCGCTGGCTGGGATCCGGCGTGATGCTGACCTGCTGCGGATAGCCGAGCGCCGGATCGTAGGTGGCGTCGGCGACGAGGACGCCATCGCAGGGGCAGCCGTTGGGCCCGCAGATTCGTTCGGTGGTATGGCGCTCGATCAGCTGAAACAGATCGTCCACGGTCGATGGTGGCGTCTGGCAGGTGTTCTGCTCGACGGCCACGATGGCAGTATCGCGGATTTCGACCAGCGCCTCGCAGCGTAGCCCGAGATCAATCTGCGCGATCGCCAAGCGGTAGTGTTGGGGGCCGAGGGTCGCCCAGCGCTGGCGCGCAGCGGTGAGCCGGTCGCGCCGCGCGCGCTGCTCGGGTGATGGCGCTGCCGGGGATGCGGGTTGGAGCAGCCACAGACTGCCGGTGATCAAGCCGCAGAGCGCCACCAGACCGGTGAGGAGCAGCGGCCAGCGCTTGAATCGGAAGGACATACGATCACTCCTGAGTTCTACACGGTAGTGGGCCGTCACGGTCATTGTCGATAGCACAAGGACGGTCGCCACGCGCGGAACGTTCCCCAGTGATCGTTTTGTCCCAGGGGAGCCACGGGTCGAGTTCAACACGAGGAGGACTGTATGACCATCGCCTACGCCCAGTTTTGAAGCCGTGCCGTCGAGGACGGCACCCCCGTGCGGGGTCTGCGGGTTGCTTTAGGAGCTGAACGAGCTATTGCCGACCATCTCCGGGTTCACATTCTGGCCCACGCTGGCGTCGAGAGCGAGGTTGTCGAGCGTCCGCTCGTTGGTGTGGCGCTGCTCCTTCCAGCGTGGGCCAATGCGGCCGAGGTCGCGCGGGCGATCGATCGTGAGTTGGTCACCGCTGGGTTTCTGGATTTTAGGGGCCGCTGCTGCGTGGCGATTCCTGCCGAGGTGGTACATGGCCTGCTGGAGATCCATACGCCGTATATCAATCGGTTCGCCGACGAGTGCCTGGAACCACCCGTCGTGGCCGTGCTCGATGATGGGACGATGCTGGAAACGGTCTGCGGTGTTGTCGATGCGTCGAGTACGTTGACCCAACATCTCCAAGCGCTGCGTGGTCAGGTTTTGCCGCCGGATCTCCAGCAGATCATCGGCGAGGTGTTGGATCTCGTGAGTACAGAGGTGGATGCAGCGCGCGGACAGGGACATGCGCTAGAGGACTCGTTGTAAAAGTTGACATAATATATTCTTGTGCATATCCTGGCAACTCGTTGTTGGGACATTCTTGACCTGCCAACGCTTTTGCCCCGTGCTAGGCAGCAGCGTGCGCAGCACTCCAAGCAGCACGCGCATACGTCGGAGTGCAGATCACGCCCCAGGATGCCAGTGATTCTTCGTCCACGGTGAGGATGGTCTACCCGATTGGCCCACGTTCAAGCGTGCAGCAGGAGTTGCGCACACGCTGCTGCCTCCCAGAAGCCGCGCCGGGATGCTGCGTCGACGTTCAATCTCCTTCAGAAGGGGACCGTGCTTCTCCCCAGGCGTGATCGGGCATCCTAGACGCGGTACCTGCTGTGGTCACCACCTCCCATCTATGGCACGTTGGAACGTGACCCGGTTCTTGACCGGCCTACTCAGGCGCATGCCCCATCACGAGGCCCTCAATACTGTGCGGTGTTTTCAACGGAGGCAACGCTGTGGTTGTATCGGCCACGATGTCACAGCGCAGGTGCTGTTTGAGTTCGTCATTGAGGCGATCATAAAACGCTTGCGACATCTTCAAGGTGGGTGCTTGGTAGTCCGGCGGGAGGTCGAGCGTGGTTGCCGAGTGGGCACGGTCTTCGGGTGACACGACCCCGAGAATAATCACGGGGCGAATCCGGCCAGTATTTTTAGAGCCTTTGTGGACCGTTAAGCCGCTCCGTGCCGAGACACTCCCGCGTTTGGCCAGGCGTGCGACCATCCGCTGATTGTAGGCGTCCTTGTGTTCACCCACTGGGAACATGCCGTGGACAAACTCTGCGCCAGCATCAAAATGGGTACCGGGCACGATATTGAACGGCCCCATCGCCGGCGTCACATCCACCGTGGAAGCATTAAAAGCCAGGGAGGTCAGCCGACGATACAGGTGGGTGGGTTCGGGCATGGGAAAGTCACGGTGCGGCGGTTGGTCAGGTGCGCCCGGCAAGGGGATGTCAGCGCCGAGTTCGACAATCTCATACTGGTCGCCAAGGATCTCCCGACTCAGCCCGACAATGGCCGGATGGGTCACCAACGCGAGAAAGCCGCGTAACCGCTCGGGATACAGTTCGATGTAATACCGGCTCCATCCCCGAAACGCCACGCCCGCGCCGTGGTCGATCTTGAGCGCATCCAGAAAGTGCAGACCGACATCTTCATCCAGTTCATCCGCCCACTGAACAGGGAGGATATCGGGCAAGCTGGTCATGCCATGTTCATAGATATCATGACTTAACTGCCGAATATCCAGGCTGGTTGCTGCCGACGTCATAGACTCCTCCTTCACGCCGGAACGCTCCATCGAGGGCTCCATCATAGCAGTATCCACCGCACCGCGTCCAGATAGTTGGCCCTTAGCTCAGGGCTAATGCAAAGTCCTAGCTACTATCTTTGACAAGCATGAACACCTTACTGCTATGATTTAGGTGCCACCCTCAAATCGTATGCGCAAGGTGTTCGCCATGCATCCTATCACATTCACCGTTCGACCGCCCGACCAGAACCAGGCATTGACGATCAATCTGACCGACCTCCTCGCCTGCTTTCAGACCGTGCCCGATCAGCGCAAGCGGCGTGGCGTGCGCTATCCCGTGGCCGTGCTCTTGACCATCGCCGTCCTCGCCAAACTCTCCGGCCAGAGTCAGGTCCATGCTCTCGCCGGCTGGGCATCCGCTCGTGCGGTCGAATTGGCGACCGTCTTTGACTTGCCGCGTCCGCGCATGCCCCATCCCACCACCTGGACACGCATCCTGGGCTATGGCGTCACCGCCGATGCGATCGAAGCGGCGCTCTACACCCTCCTCACCGCTCCCAGCCCCGAAGTGCCCCCACGCGCGAGTCAGCATTTGGCACTGGATGGCAAAACCTTGCGCGGCACCATCCCCGCCCAGACGACGCGCGGGGTCCATCTGCTCAGCGTCTACCAAGTCCAGTCGGGGACTACGCTGCGGCAGGTCAGCGTTGGGGCGAAAGCCAACGAACTGACGGCGGCCCTGACGCTGCTCGCCCACCTCGATCTCACGGGGACACTGGTGACGGGTGATGCGATGTTCACGCACCGCAGCTTGAGTACGCACATTGTGGAAGCCGGCGGTGACTATTGCTGGATTGTCAAGGAAAACCAACCCACGCTCTAGGATGACCTCCGGCTGCTCGTTGGGCCGCAACCTGCCCCCGTGCCGGGGACAAGCCCGATTCCCGACGATTTCGTGACCGTGCGGACCGTGGACAAGGCGCATGGCCGCCTGGATGTGCGGAAATTGACGGTCAGCAGCCTGTTGGCGGACTACCAGCCCTGGCCCTACCTGGCCCAAGCGTTTCAGGTCATCCGTATCAACCAACGCGGACGCCGGAGGAAGCGGGAGGTGCGCTATGGCATTACCAGTGTAGCCGGCAACAGTCGCGAGTGCGGAGCAAGTGCTCCGGTGGGTACGTGGCCATTGGCAGATTGAAAATGGCTTGCACGACCGCCGCGATGTGACGCTGGCGGAAGATGCCTCGCTGGTGCGGCGGGGACACGCTCCACAGGTGCTGGCCACGCTCAATAATTGTGTGTGCAGCATCACCGCGCAGGCTGGTATCTCCAATCTCGCAGCGCTCCAGCGCTCGATGGCAGCAACTGTTGATCGCTGGTTATTCCGACGCTGACTTTGCACTAGCCCTGCGGTGCATAGGCTCTCCCTATTCAATTCTGATGAGGGGTAGTATCATGTGATGTTGTGTCAAGCGTCATGAGCGTAGGCTCCATGAAGCTCCCCAATGGAGCCTATTACAGTATATTCGTCCCCCGATTGTGGGATCGGTGACCGATCCAAAAAGCGATCCCGGTGCGATCTAGTTAAGGAATGTGCATGCCGACCGAGTATGGGCCTTGAGCAGCGATCATCTACCACGCCCGGAGCCTGAGTCGAGTTGGATGACCGGAACCCGCCTCTGCTGGATTGGTACCAGGTGCGTCATCGGCGCTCCTCCCCATCTCTCCAGGTGTTGGCAACAGCCATGTGGAATGCGCGTGCGTGGAGGAGCGTGTGATGCCAGCGGAAGGTGAAAATGGATCGTCGCTGGGAGCGTGGATTCGGCGGCGGAAAGCGCTCGATCTGACCCAGGCCGCCGTAGCGCACTGCGTGGGCTGCGCCGAAATCACGGTTCGCAAATTAGAGGCAGAAGCGGCGCGGCGCGGTGGTGTTCCCAGACGCCGGGGCCGGGCCGGAGAGCGCACCCCCAACACCCCCGGCTGTTGGCGAGGTCAGTACGGTCGTGGCGGCGGCGATCTACCAGCTCGTGAACGTCGCCGGCGACTTAACGCGCGTGGCCGAGGATTTCTGGGTCCAGCTCGGGCCAACCACCCTCGCGACGGTGCCCGAACCTTACAACCTTTTTGCGGCAGAAGCTCTCGACCTGATCCAGGCGGCGATATCCAATCTTCCGAGCTAATTCCAATCCGCTGACGTGGGCACTTGGTCTCCGAAGGTCGGAATCATCATCGACACGGGTCAAGGGCACCAGAAATGTCGCGCTGCGCCCGCTCCCACGTCATTCGATACGCCGCGCTTGGATCGATGCGGATCCGATCGAACCACTGCTGGAATTCCAGGGATGGTTGCTTGGAGGTCTGCTGGCTCCTGCCACTCCACTGCCCACGAGCTCCCGAGTCTCAACGGCAATCGAGCGGGTCGCATACATCCCCATGCATGCTGCTGGGGCCACGTATGTGATCCGCACCTCGAATGGTACCGGCCCCGATGCGGGCTGGGCGTCTCCATCGCTGGTTCAGCGTACACGGATGCAATGAAGTAGCCGGTCTCGCGTATGCCGCATGGGAGTGGGTCAATGCCTACAGGTCGGTGGAGGTGAACGATTTGCAGGCCAGTACCACACACCGATACCGGGAGCTGTGATCCACGTGGACGCGTGCCGCTCGGCTGAGCAGGAAGGTGCGATGGCGGTGAGCATGGGCCTCCGTTAACGACGATGCGGGTACTGTCAACACGGCGATGATCTACGAGCGACGCGCTTGCGCCGACGTTTTTCACGATGCAGGGTTCTTATAAAGAACGTGAGAAGTATGCTTGCCCATGTGTTCGATGCGTGGAAGTTATGTTTCATCGTCCTCGTGCGCGAGTCTCGCAAGCTTGCTACGAATGGTATGCGTATCAGGATGATCTGGTCCCCGGATCGACTGGTTGATCGCCAATGCCTGCTCATAGGAGTGTCGGGCCGCCCCATCCTGCCCTTGGGCTTCAAGGACAGAACCCAGGTGGGTCAGAATCAGTGCGGTATCTGGATGGTCAGGACCGAACACGCGCTCGCAGATCGCCACCGCCTGTTCCAGATAGCCCTGGGCCGCGGCGTACCGTCCCTGCTTCCTGAGAACCTCGCCCAGCGCACTGAGGCAGCGAGCGGTATCTGGATGGTCAGGACCGAACACGCGCTCGCAGATCGCCAGCGCCTGCTCCAGATAGCCCTGGGCCTCGGCATACAGCCCTTGGGCAGACAGCGCCAAGCCCAGGTGGGTCAGGCTCAGTGCGGTGCTGGGATGCTCCGCTCCGAACGCGCGCTGCTGGATCGCCACCGCCTGCTCCAGATAGCCCTGGGCCTCGGCGTACTGCCCTTGGGTTTGGCAGAGGCGACCAAGGGCGTTGAGGTAGACGGCAGTGCTGGGATGGTCCGCTCTTAACACACGCTCGCAGATCGCGACTGCCTGTTCCAGATAGCCCTGGGCCTCGGCGTACTGCCCCCGCTCCAGGAGGACCTCGCCCAGCGAGTTGAGGTACCGCGCCGTATCCGGATGCTCCGCTCCGAACGCGCGCTGCTGGATCGCCACCGCCTGCTCCAGATAGCCCTGGGCTTCGGCATACCGCCCCTGCATCCTGAGAACCTCGCCCAGCGAGTTGAGGAACCGCGGCGTATTCGGATGCTCCGCTCCGAACGCGCGCTGCTGGGTCGCCACCGCCTGCTCCAGATAGCCCTGGGCCTCGGCGTACTGCCCTTGGGCAGAAAGCGTCAAGCCGAGGTTATGGAGGCTCCCGGCCGTGTCCCCATGTTCCGGCCCGAGCACTCGCTGGCGGATTGTCAACACGTACTCTTGGTAGCGCTGCGCTGCCCGATGCTGCCCTTGTTCATACAGCACCGCGCTCAGCACATTGAGGCACCGCGCTGTCTTCGGATGGTCAGGCCCGAACAGGCGCTCGCAGATCGCCAGCGCCTGTTCCAGGTAGCTCTGGGCTTCGGGGAGGACCGCCTGGAGCCAGAGCGAACCGCCCAGGGCCGTACAAAGATCCGCGGTGCGGGCATCCGCGCGTGGCAGCGCCGCCTCGGTCACGAAGCGGAGATGCGGCTGGACCGTGAGCAACCGCCGGTGATTCCGTTGCTCGTTCAGGGTCTCGGTCACCCGCAGCAGGGTGGCTTCCACCGCCGCTTGCGCCGTGTCGTGCGCTAGCACGGCTCGGATAAAGGCCACCACCAGCCGATGCAGGCGCAGGTTTCCGGCGGCGTCGCTGTCCAGCAGCCCCAGGTCAATCAGGCGGGTCAGCGCATCCTCGGCCAGCAAGGTGCCCTCCACATCATCCTCCGGCAGCGTGAGGGTTTCAAGGAGTAAGGCGCGCGGGATCGGCTCTGCCGGTGCAAAGCAGGCGGCGTGGGCCAGGAGCCGCAGCGCCACGGCATCTATGGGCGCTGCGGGATCAAGCTGCGCATAGCTCTGCTCAAAGGTACGGGCCACATGCTGCACATGCAGGGTCGGCGAAAGGCCCGCCGCCTGCAACGAGCGGTCGTCGAGGATCGTCGGCGTGTGCAGGCGCTGCAGATACTGGGCCGGGGTGAGCACATGGCGGTATTTCCCCAGGAAGCTGCCCGCCAGATAGAGCGCCAGGGGCAAATCGCCCAGCGTCTCGGCAATCGCCTGGAGGTCGGCGTCATCCGCGCGCAGATTGGGACACAACTGGCACAGCAGCGCGATACTTTCAGCACGGGGCAGCACATCGAGCGGGACCGTCTGCACCCCGAACGTCGGGTCCCAGTGATGACGGCGACTCGTGAGCAGCACGCGACAGCCACCATGCCGGGGCTGCCACTGGTGGAGCAGGGCTTCATCCTCGCAGTTATCGAAGACCAGCAGGCGCAGGATCGGCTCCTTCCAGGCCGTCAGCACGCGCTGGACCTGCTCGTCGAGCGGCAGCGTGCCAAAGTTGGGACTGAGCTGCATCCCGTCCATCCCGCCGCACGCCGCCACCTCCGCGGGGACGGCAGCGGGATCGGCGAAGCTGAGCCAGAACACGCCGCCGGGAAAGAACGGCCCGTAGCGGTGGACGAACTCACACGCCAGCTGGGTCTTGCCGATCCCGCCCAGCCCGGTCGCGGCAGCAATCTCCAGCTGCCCAATCGCCGCTGTCTCGCTCACCGTCAGCGCCCGGGCCAGCTGATACAAGTCGGCGCTGCGGCCCACGAACAGCGGATTGCGGCGCAGCGGCATCCGCGAGGCAGGCGGCAGGGGCGCAGGCAGCGGCACGCGATCGAGGGGCACCGGTGCGATCGGTACCTCGGCGGCATGCGCACCAGAATCGCTACGAGCGAGTGTACGTGGTAAGCGATCGGGACTGCGCTCACCACGGGCCACCTGGAGAAAAAGGGCGCGCTCGTCAGGCGGAAGCGCCAGGCAGGTGGCCAGCCGTTCCGCGACCTGCCGCGATGGTCGCGCGACATCCGCTTCGAGCTTGCGGATCGTCACTTCCGCGCAGCCGACTTGGTCGGCTAAGACAGCCTGGGTCAGATCCAGAGCTTTGCGACGTCTGCGAATCCACGATCCCAGGGAATCGTTCTCTCTATCATCTGGCATAGTTGGTTCTCCCAACGTAAGAGCGTCATGCGCATGCGGTCCAGATATGCGGGGCAGCCTGGGGAATCGCCGTGGTCTCCCGCAGCCCTACGCCGCATGAAGGGATGCAGCGCGGTCGCCGGACCTGCGCCGGCATCCGTTAATGCTATTTTAACTCAATCGCTGCTGGGAACGGCAACCGATCTCTCCATCTGGCAGCGACACGGAGGTGCCGCGACCATCGCGGGTGTCTACTGTCACGTCTCCGGGGCGGGCTGCCTGCCCCGGAGACGCGTGGATCAGCGCTCCCGGGATCCGAGCGATTGGGAGATGACCGGTTCATCCTCCACCGGTGGGTCATCAGCGTTCCTTTTCCGATGTCGACGTTGACGTGATCCACAAGCGCGTGGGTCTGCTCCCCCAACGCCCCTTCGTCCGGGTGACATCCTTGCGAGATGCATCACGCGAAACCGCGCTGCCCGCTGCTGCTAGCGTCCGGCGGCCCGCACCACCAAAGGCCAGTCCTGCGTGGCAGATTCTTAGATTGTGCGATATACTACCGAGACCCCCCTCGCTCACCTGCTCAACCTATGGAGCTACCCGCAGGCCAGGATCGATCTCGCTGCATGGTTCTCATTTGCATCGAACTACCTTACCGTAGCATGAGGTGTTGCGCGTGCCGAGCACGACGACCGCAACCGGTCTATCGAATAAGGCAGGAGCATGACTTGAGGGCACTCTCCTAGCGTGCGGACAACCTGACCCCACCGGTGAGCGACACCGTGACCGACACCATGCCACTCCGATCGTGTTTCTGTGGACGTGACTCGACCATCAGCTATATCCGCGTATGGCAGGTCGCACGTGAGGCGCTGGCTCGGCGAGCAACCGGGCCTGCCTGCCGGAGCCGATGGGTCCAGACCCCACGATCGCGCATATCCGCTCACCGATGCAGGCCACCTCAACGGATCGGACGACCCTGAAGCGGTCGAAGGAGGTAGACACCAAATGGGCATAGATACTTATACCTCAGCGGCGGATCTGTCCGCGGACGATCGGGAACTGCTTGCCTATCTGCTGGAAGACGAAGGGCTGGATCGTGCCGACCAGCAGCGGATCATGCCGCGCACGCAGCAGCGCGACCTGCCGCTGTCGTTTGCCCAGCAGCGGCTCTGGTTTCTCCATCAACTCGATTCCGGCAGCAGTGCCTATCATCTGGTGCTGGCCGTCCAACTGCGTGGTCCGCTTGATCCGGCTGCTCTGGCCCGCAGCCTGGCAGCGGTCGTCGCACGGCATGAATCCCTGCGCACGACGTTTGTCTGGCAGGACGACCAGCCCGTGCAGGTGATTGCACCGACCGTGGATGTGTCGCTCCCCGTGGTCGATGTGCCGACATTGCCTGCAGCCGAGCGGGAGGCGCTGCTCGACGCGCTGGTGCAGGCCCAGGTGGCACCGCCCTTCGATCTCCAAACGGGACCGCTGCTGCGCGCCGCGCTCCTGCGCCTGCACGACCAGGAGCATCGGCTGATCCTGACCCTGCACCACATTATTTCGGATGCCTGGTCGCAGCGCATTCTGTGGCGCGAACTGGCGACGTTCTATCGCGGCTTTGTCCAGAACCAGGCGGTGAGCTTGCCCGATCTGCCGATCCTGTATGCTGACTACGCCATCTGGCAGCGGCAGTGGCTCCAGGGCCAGGTCGTGGAGCAGCAGCTTACCTACTGGCGGCAGCAATTGGCAGGCGTTGCGCCGCTCGATCTGCCGACGGATTATCCTCGCCCACCCCACCAGTCGTTTCGTGGGGCGCGCAAGCCACTGAAGCTCTCACCCGCGCTTACCGAGTCCCTCAACGCGCTGAGCAAGCAGGCGGATGCGACGCTGTTTATGACGCTGCTGGCAGCATTCGACGTGTTGCTCTACCGCTCCAGCGGGCAAACCGACCTGGCGATCGGCACGCCGATCGCTGGACGGACGCGGTCGGAGCTGGAAGACCTGATCGGCTGCTTCGTCAACACGCTGGTGCTGCGCACCGATCTGGCCGGTGCACCGAGTTTCACGGAGCTGGTGGCACGGGTGCGCACGACGTGCCTGGATGCTTACGCCCATCAGGACGTGCCGTTCGAGGTCATCGTGGAGGCGCTGCATCCCCAGCGCGATCTCAGTCACACGCCGCTGGTTCAGGTGATGTTTACGCTGCAGAATACGCCCCGCGCCACGATCGAGCTTGATGATCTGTGCGTCGAGTCGGCGATCCTGCCAGCCACGACTGCCAAGTTCGATCTGACGTTGACGCTCAGCGAGACGGCGCAGGGCCTGGTCGGCGGGTTCGAGTATCGCACGGATCTGTTTGCGCCGGAGACCGTCACCCGGCTGGCGGCGCAGTTTGAGACACTCCTGGCCGCGATCGCGCGCGATCCGGAGCAGCGCATTGACCGCTTACCGCTGCTGACCGCCGCTGAGCAGCGGGCGCTGGCGCAGTGGAACGCGACGGAGGCCAGCTATCCCCACGATCGCGGTGTTCACCAACTGTTCGCTGAGCAGGCGCGCCAACACCCTGAGACGATCGCGCTGATGGACGGCTCGCACACGCTGACCTATGCCGAACTTGATCGCCGCGCCAATCAACTCGCCCACTACCTCCACCGACTGGGCGTCGGACCCGAATCATTGGTCGGCGTGTGCGCAGATCGGTCGCCCGATCTGCTGGTCAGCCTGCTGGCGGTCCTCAAAGCGGGCGGCGCATATGTCCCGCTCGATCCCGCCTATCCCGCCGAGCGGCTTCAGTTTATCCTGGACGACACCCAGGCGCGCGTTATCCTTACGAGCAGCGATCGGCGCGACCACCTGCTGCCCCGCGCTGTTCAGGCGATTTGCCTCGATACCGACTGGCCCGTGATCGCCCAGCACCCGGTGCATGCGCTGAGCGTGGCGATACACCCCGCGCACCTCGCGTATGTGATCTACACCTCCGGCTCCACCGGCACGCCCAAAGGCGTGCAGATTCCGCACCAGGCGCTTACCAACTTCCTGCATGCGATGCAGCATGGACCTGGCCTTGCCGCCACCGACACGCTTCTTGCCGTCACCACCGTCGCTTTCGACATCTCGGCGCTGGAGCTGTTCTTGCCGCTGGTGGTGGGCGCTCGCGTCGTGCTGGTCGATCGCGAGACGGCTGCCGATGGGGCGCGGCTGGTGGCGCGGCTGGCAACCAGCCGCGCCACCGTGCTGCAAGCCACGCCCGCGACCTGGCGCATGCTGCTGGCTGCG
>DASWTW010000567.1:0-17005 GCA_036401895.1 Herpetosiphonaceae bacterium
TCCCGCTGTCTCGACGCCTTGCAGCGAGCCATCAAGCTCTTCGTGTGGTGCTACAACCAGCGCCAGCTGTGGAACCGCCGCTATCCCAGATACCCAAAGCACGTGATCGACTTTGTACCACCAGCTCATTAGACACTCCCCATAGATTTGGGATGCGGCATCGTTTTTGCTACATTTGCTACAATAGAAACATTCGCGAGAGGCCGGTCGCTGCGATCGGTCTCCTTTTGTGATTGCCTGGTGTTCTTGATGGACTTGATCGACATTCTTCAGCGACTGGATGCTTACGCGCCGCTGGCCGAGGTTGCCGCCACGATTCGCGATCGACAGACGGGGGATCTGCGTGTCGCGCCGCTGATCAGCGCTGCACGACCGCCCGTGATCGCGATGCTGGGGCGACAGGTGCCGCTGCCGCTGCTGGTTGTGACGGCGCGTCTGGAGCAGGCCGCACGTCTGCGCGAGGATCTTTGCCAGTGGCTCGACGACGAGCAGGTGCTGCTCTTTCCCGCCGCCGACGCGCTGCCCTATGAGCATATGTCGGTCGGCGATGAGGTGATCGCCGAGCGGCTGCGGGTGCTGCAAACGCTGCGTGGCTGGCGCTCAGCTGAAGTCGATGCGCTGGCGCCGGTGATTGTCGCGCCGATCAAAGCGCTGATGCAGCCGACGCTCACGCCCTCGGTGCTTGAGACGGCGATTCGCTCGCTCACGGTCGATCAGCAGGCCGAGCCGCGCGATCTGCTAGAGCACTGGACCAGCCTGGGCTACACCAATGTCGCGGCTGTCGAAGCGCCGGGCGAGGTCAGCAGCCGTGGCGGCATCCTCGACATCTACCCGCACACCGAGAGCACGCCGCTGCGGATCGAGTTTTTTGGCGACGAGATCAGCAGCATTCGGCGCTTCGATCCGCTGACGCAGCGCTCGGAGCGTGGCCGGGCGCGCAGCGTGGATGTGCTGCCGCCACATGAGGTCCCGTTCTGGCAGCACGAGCTTGCGCTGCAACGACTGCGCGAGCTCAACACCGACGATCTGCGGCCCGAGGTGCGCAGCGAGTGGGAGCTGAACATCGAGCGGCTGAGCCGGGTGGAGCGCTTCGAGGGCCGGGCGTTCTACGCGCCGCTGTTCTTTGAGTCGCCGCTGCCGTCGGTGCTCCTACATCTGCCGCCGGGCGCGCCGATCCTTTTTTCGGAGCAGCGCGAGGTCGCGCAGGTCGCCGACGAGCTGCATCAGCAGGCCATGGAAACCTGCGCCGCGCTGGTGCAGCAGCGTGAGATCCCGCCGGACTTTCCGCGTCCATATCTGCTCTGGGCCGAGCTGCGCGCCCAGGCCAGCGATCACGCGCTGGTCGATCTGACCAGCCAGCCCGCCGACGCGCCTGGTGATCACAACGGCAGCGCAACCTTTGCGATCCCTGAAACGCTCTTCGCGACGGCCGAGCGCTTTGGCGGCCAGATCTCACGGGCGTTTGACGATATTGCGCGGCGCATCGATGCGGGCGGTCGGGTAGTGATCGTTTCGCCGCAGTCGGGGCGTATGCACGAGATCGGCGTGGAGCGCGGGCTGATCGCCGAGGATGACGAGATCGGCGAGGCCGGCCTATCGGTCGCGCACGGCACGCTTGGCGAAGGCTGGGAAAGCCGCGATCTGCGCCTGACGCTCTACACCGACAACGAGATCTTTGGCTTCCAGCCGCGCCGCCCGGTGGTCACTCGCCGCAAACGCCAGCAGCGCGAGATCGATCGGCAGGCGTTCTTGCAAACGCTGAAGCCTCGCGATCATGTCGTGCATGTTGAGCACGGCATTGCGATCTACGAGGGCCTGCGCCGGATCAACGTCGAGGGCATCGAGCGCGAGTATCTGCATCTGCGCTACGCGGCCGGCGATGCGGTGTATGTGCCGGTCGATCAGATCGATCGCGTGTCGAAGTACATCGGCTCGGCGGAGTCGACGCCTGCGCTGTCGCGGCTGGGCACCGCCGATTGGGAGCGCGTCAAGCGGCGCGTCAAAGCCTCGGTCGAGGAGCTGGCGCGCGAGCTGCTGGAGCTGTACGCGGCGCGGCAGCTGGCGGCGCGGCCTTCGTACGGCCAGGATACGCAGTGGCAGCACGAGCTGGAAGATGCTTTTCCTTTTGTCGAGACCGACGATCAGCTTCAGGCGATCGGCGATGTCAAGCAGGATCTGGAAACCGAAAGCCCGATGGATCGTTTGATCTGCGGCGATGTCGGCTACGGCAAGACCGAGGTGGCGATCCGTGCTGCGTTCAAGGTGGTGCAGGAGGGCAAGCAGGTTGCGGTGCTGGTGCCGACGACGGTGCTGGCGCAGCAGCACTTCGACACGTTTCGCAAGCGCATGGCGGCGTTTCCGGTCACGATCGAGATGCTGTCGCGCTTCCGCAGCCCGCGCCAGCAGAAGCTGATCCTTGAGCGACTGCAAAGCGGCGCTGTCGATATTCTGGTCGGAACGCACCGGCTGCTGAGCAAAGATGTGCAGTTCCACAACCTGGGTATGGTGGTGGTCGACGAGGAGCAGCGCTTTGGTGTGCGGCATAAGGAGCGGCTCAAGCAGCTGCGCAGCGACGTCGATAGCCTGACGCTCACCGCGACGCCGATTCCGCGCACGCTGCATATGGCCATGGCCGGACTGCGCGATCTGAGCATCATCGACACGCCGCCCGAAGATCGCGTACCGATCAAAACCTATGTCGTGCCCTTCGACGAAAACCTGGTGCGCGAGGCGATCCTGCGCGAGATCAACCGCGGTGGTCAGGTCTACGTGGTGCATAACCGTGTCCAGAGCATCTACTCGTTCGCCAGCCGCCTGCAAGAGCTGGTGCCCGAGGCGCGCTTTCTGGTCGGTCACGGCCAGCTCGACGAGCGCGATCTTGAGCGCGTGATGCTGCAATTCTTCGAGGGCGAGGCCGATGTGCTGGTCTGCACGACGATCATCGAGAGCGGCCTGGATATTCCGCGCGCCAACACGATCATCATCGACGACGCGACCAACTACGGATTGGCGCAGCTCTACCAGCTGCGTGGTCGTGTCGGGCGCTCGACGCAGCGCGCCTACGCCTATCTGCTGTTCCACCCCGGCAAGCGCATCACCGGCGATGCTCAGCAGCGCCTGGAGGCGATCCAGGAGGCGACCGAGCTAGGCGCGGGCTTCCGCATTGCCATGCGCGACCTGGAGATTCGCGGCACCGGCAATCTGCTTGGTCCCGAGCAGGCCGGTCATATTGGCGCGGTCGGCTTCGATCTTTACACGCGGCTGCTGGCTCAGGCCGTCGAGGAGCGCAAGGCCGAGCAGGCGCGTATGTTGAAGAACGAGCTGAGGAGGCAGCGATCGCAGGGCGTGCAGCAGACCGAGCAGCTGCGGCGAGCGGCGGCGACCGCGCTACCCACAGGCGCGGCAGGCGACGGCGGGCCGATCACGCCGATTCAGCTGGTGACGCTGGATCTGCCGCTGACGGCCTATCTGCCGACCGACTACATCAGCGACGACACGCTGCGGCTGCGCGTCTACCAAAAGCTGGCGCAGGCCGCGACGACACAGGACATTCTGTATCTGCGCGCCGAGCTACGCGATCGCTTCGGCCCGATCCCGGAGCCGGCCGAGCATCTGCTGCTCTGGCTTCAGTTCAAGGTGCTGGCGCTGCGGGCTCGTGTGCCTTCGATCGCGACCTCCGAGGACGAGATCACGATCCGACTGCCGAGCAACGGCTTCATCGATCGCGCGGCCTTGCAGCGGCAGTTCAAGGACGGCGTGCGTATCGGGCCGCAGTTCGCGCGCGTCAATCGCCGGGTCGTGGGGCCGGAGTGGGCCGAGACTGTACGCGGCATTCTGGAAACGCTGGGCCGCGCAACCTAGCCGATCAGCCGGTCTTTTGACGACGAGTCCAAGAACTTTTCTTGCTGGCCGACAGGAGTCTTGGGAGCCTGGCCTGCGGGATTGCCGCCGCCCGTACCGCCGGCTCCACCACCGCCCAGGCCGCCTAAGCCGCCACTGCCGCCGATTAGCCCACCGCTGCCGGCACCACCTGGCCGTGCGCCGCCGGGCGCCGGCTGTTGTGGTTTTCGCTCGGGCGGCTTGCCTGCGCCGGGCTTGGCCGGCTGCTGTTGAGTCGCCAGGCGCGCCAGCCACATCGATCTGAGGATCAGCGCCACAAAGCCGATCGTGAGCGTCGCGCCGATCAACAGGTAGCCGACCCAATCGACCATGTAGCGGCTGAGCGCGCCCGCCCGAATCCAGCTCTCCTGCGGCTCCGCGGGATTCGTCTCGATGAAGTAAAATTGCTGGGTATAGCGCAGGGTGAACGAAACAAGGAGCCCCATGTTAAGCAGTCCAAGCAGTGCGCCGCTGAGCCGTTCTTTGGTCTTGAGAACGCTGCGCCGGATAAAAATTCCGCTGCCGTATCCGCTGAAGAGCGCTGTTCCGATCAACAGCAGCAGCGAGATCACCCAGCGGGCGTTCTCGGGCTTCAGGCCGCTGCGCTCCGAAAGCCGGCTGCCCCACGGCTCGACCCAGAACTCCACCAGCAGCGCGCCGAGCAGCACGCCTACCAGCGCGACGCCTTCTTTCAAGCCGCCGTGGCGAAATCCGTTTATCAAGCCAAATGCGAGTATGCAGCCAATAATAATTGTGCTAACTAAATGCATAACAGCGCTGTCCTTACAAACCGATCGATCGCTTCATTCTAGCACAGGCCGCCTGCTCGATCGTCCTGGAATGCATAGGCCGCAGCAACAGGCTGCCTGAAGGAGGGCTGTGATAGGCAAACTTAATCCTAAGTGGTTTTATCCCGGCATGCACGTCAAGCGCTGGCTGCTGTTGCTGCTCGTCGGCATTACGCTGGGCGCGCTGGGCGTCTCGTTTGTGCTGCGCGAGCTGTACACCGCCGGCTTTCGCTTTCCGGCCTGGACCTACTATGTGACGCTGCAATTCTGGCCGCGCTGGGTGCGCGCGATCATTCTTGGGCTGCTCAGCGGCGCGTGTCTGCTGATCGCGCTCAAGCAGCTCAGCCGCAGTCTGCTCTCGGTCCTGCCGGCCTCAGATCAGCCGGGCAGCCTCGCCGATCTGGTCTATCAGCAGCGCCGTGGGCTGTCCGGCCCGCGCATCGTGGCGATCGGCGGCGGGCACGGCCTTTCGACGCTGCTCAGCGGCCTCAAGGAGCATACCGCGCATATCACCGCGATCGTCAACGTCGCCGACGACGGCGGCTCGTCGGGGCGGCTGCGGCGCGAGTTCGGCGTGCTGCCGCCCGGCGATATTCGCCGCTGTATCGCGGCGCTGGCCGAGGAAGAGTCGCTGATGGCGCAGCTTTTCGAGTATCGCTTCGATCAAGGCGAGGGCCTGCGCGGCCATACCTTCGGCAATCTGTTCATTACAGCGCTCAATAATATCACCGGCTCGTTCGATCAGGCGGTCAAAGCTGCCAGCGGCGTGCTGGCGGTACGCGGCCGTGTGCTGCCGCCGACGCTGGAAGATGTGACGCTGGTTGCGGATCTGCAAGTGCCGGTCGGCGAGGCCGCGCGCACGATCCGAGGCGAGTCGCTGATCGGCAAGGGCGGCCATCCGATCGGTCGCGTGTTTCTCGATCCGCCCGCGCCCGCCGCCTATCCCGACGCGGTCGCCGCGATCAAACAGGCCGATTTGATCATCCTCGGTCCCGGCAGCCTGTTTACCTCGATTCTGCCCGTGCTGCTGGTCGACGAGGTGCGCGCCGCAATCTGTGACTCGCGGGCGCTGCGCGTGTATGTGTGCAACGTCGCCACCGAGCCGGGCGAGACTGATCGCTTTGGTGTGCAGGCGCATCTTGAGGCGCTGCTGGAGTACGTCGGACCCGACTGCATCGACTTTGCGCTGGCCAACAGCAACCGCGACCCGGCCGATAATTTCGCGCCCGAGTGGAAGGGCCGCACCGAGATCGTGCCCTTCGACATCGACGAGGCCTGTCCGATGCAGGTTGTTGCCGCGAACATCATTAATCCAGCCAACCCGCTGCGCCATGATCCCGAGAAGTTGGCACGGGAATTGATGCGACTTTTGCGTGAACGCTAAGCTCAAAAAAACCGTGCAGCCTTGGATCGATTCGATCTTGATTGCGAGGAGGACGTTTGTGGAGGAAACCGTCCATCTGGTGGCAGTCTAGCTACATTGCGCGTAAGGCGGAATGTGCTATAGTGGTTTGCAGGGCGCTATTGACACTCAACGGCGAGATGTACATTGCACCGTTGACCGAATATTTGAAGGAGTGGATTATCATGGCACGAGTCGCGATTAACGGCTTCGGACGCATCGGACGCCAGGTCTTCAAAGCGATCCTGGAACGCTATCCCGATGAAATTGAGGTCGTGGCCGTCAATGATTTGACGGACAACGAGACGCTGGCCCATTTGTTGCGCTACGACAGCACCTACGGCATCTTCGAGGGCGAGGTTGAGGCCACCGAGGAGCAGTTTACCGTTACCTACGGCGAGCAAACGTTTGAGATTCGCGCGCTTGCCGAGCGCGAGCCGACCAAGCTGCCCTGGGGCGATCTCAACGTCGATATTGTGATCGAGTCTACCGGCCGCTTCACCGACGCCGAGAAGGCCAAGGCGCATCTTCAGGCCGGCGCCAAGAAGGTGATCATCACCGCTCCCGCCAAGGGCGAGGACATCACGATCTGCCTCGGCGTGAACGACGAGCAGTACAACCCCGAGACGCACAACGTCGTCTCGAACGCCAGCTGCACCACCAACTGTCTCGCGCCGGTTGCCAAGGTGCTACAGGATCGCTTCGGCATTCGCCGCGGCCTGATGACGACGATCCACGCCTACACGATGGATCAGAATCTTCAGGACAACATCCACAAAGATCTGCGCCGCGCCCGCGCTGCCGCTCAGAATATCATCCCGACCACCACCGGCGCCGCTAAGGCGGTTGCGCTGGTCATCCCCGAGCTGAAGGGTAAGTTCGACGGCTACGCGCTGCGCGTGCCCACGCCCACGGTCTCGATCGTGGATTTTGTGGTCGAGCTTGAGCGCCCGACGACAGTCGAGGAGGTCAACGCCGCTTTCCACGAGGCCGCCGACGGGGATCTGGCCGGCATTCTGGGCGTTTCCGACGAGGAGCTGGTGTCGAGCGATTTCATCGGCACCGAGCTAAGCTCGATCGTCGACGCGCCGCTGACGATGGCCATGGGCGACAACTTCTTCAAGGTTGTTTCCTGGTACGACAACGAGTGGGGCTACAGCTGCCGCGTGGCCGATCTGACCGCGATGATGGGCGGTGAGATCGACGGCGGTGGCGACGAGTAAGAGTTGGAGCTTCCGAATCGTGCAAGGGCGTTCGATCGAACGCCCTTGTGCTGTGTTGAGCGCATGTTACTTTCGATTGTGCTGATCGCTCGCGATGAGGAGCGATATATCGACGGAGCGCTGAGCAGCGCCGCGCCGGTTGCCGACGAGCTGCTGGTCGTGCTCGATCCGCGCACCACCGACCGCACGGCTGAGATCGCCCGTGAGCACGGCGCGCGCGTGGTCGAGCATCCATTTGTGTCGTTTCCCCGGCAGCGTAACGCGGCCCTGGATCTCAGTCGCGGCGAGTGGGTGCTTTTTCTCGACGCCGACGAGCGCCTTACGCCTGAGCTGATCGCGGAGCTGCACACGTTTCGCGGCCGGCCCGAGCACGAGCATTCCGGCTACTGGCTGCCGCGCTTCAATCTTTACTTCGGGCAGCGGCTGCGCGGCGGCGGCTGGTATCCCGATCGCCAGCTGCGGCTGCTGCGCCGTGATCGTGCTCGCTACGACGAGTCGCGGCTGGTACATGAGCTGGTGCAGCTCGACGGCGCGACCGGTGAGCTGAGCGGTCATCTGCTGCATATCAACATCGAGAGCTGGCCCGAGCTGCACGCCAAGCAGCGGCGCTACGCCATAGCTGAGGCGCAAACCCTGGCGCTGGCCGGCGTGCGGGCTAAGTGTCGCAACCTGGTACTACAGCCGCTGCGTGAGATCAACCGGCGCTTCGTGACCTGGCACGGCTACCGCGACGGCGCGCTGGGCCTCGTGCTGGCGCTGACGATGGGCTACTACGAGCTGGTCAAGTATCTGCATCTCAAAGGTCTGGAGCGATCGCGGTGAGCAGCGTTGATCTGGCTATTATTATTGTCTCCTACAACGTCCGCGATCTGCTGCGCCGCTGCCTGCGCTCGATCGACGATGCTCTGGCCGCAAGCTCATTCCATTACCGCACGATCGTGGTCGATAACGCGTCGAGCGACGGCTCGGCGGCGATGGTAGCGGCCGAATTTCGGGAGGTTGAGCTGATCGCATCCACGGCCAATCTTGGTTTTGCCGGCGGCAATAATCTTGCGCTGCGCCAGGTGCTCGGCCCGGATCTGCAAGCCTCAGATGCGCCGCGCGCTGTGCTGCTGCTCAATCCCGACACCGAGATCGTCGGCGATGCGCTGGTCGAAATGCTGCGCTATTTGGATCAGCATCCCGAGGTTGTGGTGGTCGGGCCGCAGCTGCGCTATGGCGACGGAGCGCTCCAATCGTCGCGGCGGCGCTTCCCGACGATCGGTACGTTCTTCTGGGAAAGCACGCTGCTCGAATTGTGGTGGCCGCGCAATCCGTGGGCGCGTCGCTACCGCTACGACGATCAGCCGGCCGCGATACCGCAGCCTGTGGATTGGCTCGTCGGTGCGGCGCTCCTCGTGCGCTCCTCGGCGATCGCGCGGGCCGGGCTGCTGGACGAGGGATTCTTCATGTACTCGGAGGAGCTGGAGTGGCAGTCGCGGCTGGGGGCGGCTCGGCCTGACAGCATTATCTATCTACCCACCGCGACGATCCTGCACCACGAGGGCAAGAGCAGCGAGCAGAATCTGGCGCGGCGACATATTAATTTCAATCGCTCCAAGCTGCGCTACGCAAAAATGCGCTGGGGCCGGTCGGTGGCATGGCCTCTGCGGGTGTTCCTATTGACGACCTACATCATTCAGCTTAGCATTGAAAGTGGAAAGTGGTTGTTAGGCCATAAGCGTCAGCTCAGGCGGCAGCGTATGGTGCAGTACAGCACGATCCTGCGATCTGGTTTATAGACGATCTGCTAGGAGGGCAGCTATGAAAATTTTTCTTGATACGGCCGACGTCGAGGCGATTCGCCAGGGCGTTGCGCTGGGTGTCGTGGACGGCGTGACAACGAATCCATCGCTGGCGGCCAAGGCCGGGCGCGGATTCAAAGAAACGGTGCTGGAGATCGCCGAGATCTGCCCGGGGCCGGTCAGCGCCGAGACGGTTGGCCTGGACGCCAATCAGATCGTCAAAGAAGGCCGCATTCTGGCCAAGTGGGCGCCCAACATTATTGTCAAGGTGCCGCTGCTGGCGGAAGGACTCAAGGCGGTCAAGCAGCTGACCGAGGAAGGCATCAAAACCAACGTGACGCTGGTCTTTTCTCCGGCGCAGGCGCTGCTGGCAGCCAAAGCCGGCGCGACATTTGTCAGCCCGTTCCTGGGTCGCTACGACGACATCGGCCAGGATGGCATGCAGCTTGTCCGCGACATCGTCAAGATCTACCGCAACTACGATTTCAAAACCGAGGTGCTGGCGGCGTCGATTCGTAGCCCGCTGCATGTGGTCGAGGCCGCGCTGGCAGGCGCCGACATCGGCACGATGCCGCCCAAGGTGCTGGAGCAGATGATCCAGCATCCGCTGACCGACAAGGGCCTGGCCAGCTTCCTCAAGGATTGGGAGACCGTGCCCGACGCGAAGACCGTCTTCGAGGATCTGGAAGGCCGGCGCTAGATTGCTGTTCGACAACGGCACGCAAGGGTACAAGGCCAGGCAGGATCGATCCCTGTCTGGCCTTGGGCAGCGGTTGCATCCTGATCCGGCGCTGAGATTCATTTGACAAGCACTACACACGCTGATATACTAACAAACCGCTGAAGACTCAAGCATTGTAGCTATTTTTGTAGCTGTGCTACACATCGCCAGACCTTCCTTGACCCGCAGATTGTCTGCGACAGAAGATGAGGTCTGTGCAATTTTTTGTTGTCAAACAGTTTTTTTGGTTTTTGGCCGCCCGCTTACGGCTGCGGGCTGTGCTCAGGAGGAAACATGCCGACAATTAACCAGCTTGTGCGCAAGCCCCGTAAGCCCGTTACCAAGAAGACCAAGGCTCCTGCGCTGCGTTTCAACTATAACTCGTTGCAGGGCAAGCTGACCCGTGGCAAGGGTGCTCCGCAGAAGCGAGGCGTGTGCACGCAAGTTCGTACCATGACTCCCAAGAAGCCGAACTCGGCGCTGCGGAAAGTGGCGCGCGTGCGTCTGTCGAATGGTATCGAGGTGACGGCCTACATTCCGGGCGAGAGCCACAACTTGCAGGAGCACTCGGTGGTGCTGATCCGTGGCGGTCGTGTGAAAGACCTTCCCGGCGTGCGCTACCATATCGTGCGCGGTACGTTGGACGCCCAGGGCGTGAACAATCGCAAGCAGGGCCGCTCGAAGTACGGCACCAAGAAGAACGCCCCGGTCACGGGTAAGAGGCGATAAGATCGCGTTAGCCATCACCGCTCGTTGTCGATCACAGTAGCCGATCGTTTGGCGTGAGTGCGGGCTGAGTGGCTGATGCTTGAATATTGATTGCTTACGGAGTAGATATGCCACGACGAGGTAAATATCAGAAGCGCCATACAGCGCCGGACGTGCGCTACAGCAGCCCGCAGGTTCAGCTTTTCATCAACAAAGTGATGCTGAGCGGCAAGAAGGCAACCGCCGAGAAGATCGTATATGGCTCCCTGGACAGCGCCGCCGAGCGCCTGGGCCGCCAGCCGATCGAGGTCTTCGAGACCGCGCTGCGCAACGTCGCTCCGACCGTAGAGGTCAAGCCGAAGCGTGTCGGCGGTGCGACGTACCAGGTGCCGGTTGAGATCAAGGGCGATCGCCGCTTTGCGCTGGCGATGCGCTGGATCATCCAGTCCGCGCGCTCCCGCCAGGGCCGTCCTATGGTCGAGCGCCTTACAGCTGAGCTGATCGATGCCTTCAATAACACCGGTTCATCGGTTCGGCGCCGCGAAGAAACGCACCGTATGGCTGAGGCCAACCGCGCGTTCTCGCATTACGCGCGCTAAGCTGATCCCGATTAGGCGACGGGGCTTGACTTGGCACAGCACAAGTTAAGCCCTTTTGCGTATATCGGCTGGTATGCGGCCTTAATGCGCGCTTAACATAACTTTTTTTGGTAAAATAAACAGCTGAAACATAACAAAAAGTCTTGCAGAATGTGATTTGCAAGCATGGAGTATCTGAATGCCACGGCAAGCACCCCTAAACCTGTATCGCAACATCGGCATTATCGCGCACATCGACGCTGGTAAAACCACGACGACCGAGCGCGTGTTGTACTACACCGGTCGTACCTACAAGATCGGTGAGGTGCATGAAGGCACCGCGACCATGGACTTTATGCCCCAGGAGCGGGAGCGCGGCATCACCATTCAGTCGGCGGCGACGACTGCCGAGTGGAAGGGCCACCGCGTCAATATTATCGACACGCCCGGCCACGTGGACTTCACTGCCGAGGTCGAGCGCTCACTGCGCGTGCTCGACGGCGGCGTGGTCGTCTTCGACGCGGTCGCCGGTGTGGAGCCGCAGTCCGAGACGGTGTGGCGACAGGCCGACAAGTATCGCGTGCCGCGTATCTGCTTCGTCAACAAGATGGACCGGATGGGCGCGAACTTTGAGCGGACTGTTTCGATGATCATCGATCGGTTGGGCGCGAAGCCGGTGCCGATCCAGCTGCCGATCGGCGCTGAGGATCAGTTCAAGGGCATTATCGACCTGATGCACAACAACGCCGTGATCTACAAAGACGATCTGGGCAAAGACCAGGAAGTCGTCGAGATTCCGGCGGAGCTGGTCGACAAGGCCGCCGCTCTGCGCGCGCAGATGGTCGAGCTGATCGCCGAGACCGACGACGCGCTGACGATGCTCTATCTTGAGGGCGAAGAGATCGGCGTTGAGGAGCTGAAGCAGGCGCTGCGCCGGGCAACGATCGACAACAAGCTGGTGCCGGTGCTCTGCGGCTCGGCGCTCAAGAACAAGGGCGTCCAGCGTATGCTCGACGCAGTTGTCGATTACCTGCCGTCGCCGCTGGAAGTTCCGGCGGTTCAAGGACTGCTCCCCGGCCAGTCAGCCGACGACGAGGATGTTGAGTTCATCACGCGCACCCCCGACGACGGCGAGCCGTTCGCGGCGCTGGTCTTCAAGATCGTCGCCGATCCGTTTGTGGGCAAGCTGGCCTACTTCCGCGTCTACTCGGGCAAGATCGAGGCCGGCTCCTACGTGCTCAACACGACCAAGGGCCAGCGCGAGCGCATCGGCCGGTTGTTGCAGATGCACGCTAACCACCGCGAAGAGATCAAGGAAGTTTACGCCGGCGACATCGCCGCGATGGTGGGTCCGAAGCAGACCTTCACCGGCGACACGATCAGCGATCCCGAGAACCCGGTGGTGCTTGAGAACATCAAGTTCCCCGAGCCGGTGATCCACGTGGCCGTCGAGCCCAAGACCAAGAACGACCAGGACAAGATGGGCCTGGCGCTGGCCAAGCTGGCGGAAGAAGATCCGACCTTCCGGCTGCGCACCGATCAGGAGACCGGCCAGACGATCATCGGCGGCATGGGCGAGCTGCATCTTGAGGTTATTGTCGACCGCATGATGCGCGAGTTCAAGGTCGAGGCGAACGTCGGCAATCCGCAGGTGGCGTACCGCGAGAGCATCTCGCAGCCCAGCGACATCGACTCGAAGTTTGTGCGCCAGTCGGGCGGTAAAGGCCAGTACGGCCACGTCAAGGTCCGCTTCGAGCCCAAGGAGCAGGGCACGGGCTTTGAGTTCGTGAACGCCACAGTCGGCGGCAGCGTGCCGAAAGAGTACGTCCCGGCGATCGAGCAGGGCATTCGCGAGGCCATGGAGACCGGCGTGATCGCGGGCTATCCGGTGGTCGATCTCAAGGCCACCCTGTACGACGGCTCGTTCCACGAGGTTGACTCGTCGGAAATGGCGTTCAAGATCGCCGCGTCGATGGCGCTCAAAGACGGCGTGCGCAAGGGCCGGCCGCAGATCCTGGAGCCGGTCATGAAGGTCGAGGTCACAGTGCCGGAAGACTTCATGGGTACGGTGCTCGGCGATCTCAATAGCCGCCGTGGCCGCGTCGAGGGCATGGACGCGCGCGGTAACGCGCAGGCGATCCGCGCTCAGGTGCCGCTGTCGAGCATGTTCGGCTATGCGACCGATCTGCGCTCGATGACCTCGGGCCGCGCGCAGTTCTCGATGGAGTTCGATCACTACGAGCCGCTGCCCAACAGCCTGGCCGAAGAGATCATGGCCAAGAGCGGCAAGCAGCGCTAACTAGGCGGAAACGCAACGGCAGTCCTGCAAGGGGCTGCCGTTTTTTGTTGCCCAAAAAAACAAGCACGAATCGCGATTGGTCGCCGATCTGCCCTGGCATATGTTTTGCACAACGCTGCGTATCGATTGCAAATCTGCAAAACATGAGCAACATCGAGGGAGCTATGAGCAACACTGATCCGAGCAAAAGCACATCGCAGGACAGCACAAATACCGGCGCAGGCAGCGATCGCGGCGACTACGGCGGTATGGGCGCAAATCTGGATAAGGTCGATCTTGAGCGCGCCGACGAGGTAGGCGCCGATCCGCCCGGCGGTCTGGGCACCGGCATAGGCGGCGGCAACCGCGAGCTGGGGCAGGATGAGGGGACGGCAGAAGATTAATCAGGGATGGATCGGGATACGCCCAGGGCGTGATGAATCACGCCCCTACGACTTAATCTGGCTGATTAACTGTCCTGTAGTGCTGCCTTCGACGCGAACTTCTGCGGCTGCTGCTGGTAAAAAACTTCGTAGAGCATCAGCACGGCCGCGTTGCCCACGTTGAGCGAGTCGATCTTGCCGGCCATCGGGATCGACACCTCGACATCCGCCGCCTGGTGCCACTCCTTGACGATTCCGTAGCGCTCGCTGCCCATCACTACCGCGACGCGGCCCCGGTAATCCGCCTGACGATAGTTGACCGGCGCGTCGGCGTCGGTGGTCACGATGCGAAAATCATGCGCTTTGAGCCAGTCGATCGCCTCGTCGACCTGCGCCTCAATCACCGGAAAGGTAAACGATGAGCCCATGCTGGAGTGCAGCAGCTTCGGATGCGACAGCCGCGTGCGCCGGTTGGTGACGACGATGCCGTTGGCTCCTACCGCGTCGGCGCAGCGAATGATCGTGCCGACGTTACCCGGAATTTCGAGCGCGTCCAGTACAATCAGGCTGTTGTTCTCGTCCAGCGGCAGATCATCCCAGGTGAAGCGCGGCAACTGCACAATCGCCGCCAGGCCGTCGGGCTCGTCTTTGTCTGCCAGGCGCTGCATGACTTTTTCGCTGACCAGATACGAGTGGACGCCCGAGTCGATCAGGTTGTTGGCCAGGGTTCGCGCCGCATCGCCGCGCAGCAGCTCAGGGCAGAGGAAAAACGCCCGGATGTCCAGCGCCTCTTTGCGGGCGATGGTCAGCTCCCACAAACCCTCTAGGCAGGCCAGGTTCTCAGGATTAGACTTCGTGTTATTTTTGACGGACAGATATTGCTTGACCCGTGGATGCTGTATCCCTGCGGGCGTTGCTCTCGCTTCACTCATTCTATGTGCTCCAACGCGCCGGCTCGACGGCCGGCGCTCACAGTTTATGTCGCTCGCTGCCGGACGGCCTCGTAGACCAGCAGCGCGGTCGCAGTGGCCACGTTGAGCGAATTGACCTGTCCCACCATCGGGATGCGCACCTGAACGTCGGCCTGCTCCAGCCATGTATCGCTCAGGCCTTCCTTCTCGGTCCCTACGGCGATTGCGATCGGCCCGCTCAGATCGGTGTTGGTGTAGAGTTGCGTGGCCTGCGGTGTGGCCGCGACGATCCCGATCTTGTGCTCCCGCAGCCAGCCGATCGTCGCGCGGTTGTCGGCGGCGGCGACCGGCACGCTGAAGAGCGCGCCTTTGCTCGATCGCACAATGTTGGGGTTGCTCCAATCGGTGATCGGCTCGGCGGCGATCAGCGCGTCGACGCCTGCGGCATCGGCGGTGCGCAGAATCGCGCCCAGGTTGCCGGGCTTCTCCACAGCCTCCGCGACGATCACGAACGGATTCGAGCTGAGGCGCAGCGCCTGGAGATTGGCATTGAGCGCCGGAAAGATCGCCAACCAGCCGTCAGGCCCTTCACGGTAGGCGATCTTCTCGAAGATGCGCTCGCTGACCTCGATCAGCTCCGTGCCGCTTCGCTCGATCTGATCCAGCAGCTGCTCGGCGTCGGAAGCGCGGAAAAACGCCGGGCAGAAGTAGAGCGCCACGGGCCGTGCTCCGCTCGCCAGCGCCAGCGAAAGCTCCTCGTAGCCCTCGACACGCATCTGCCGGCTGCGATCGCGCTCCTTGCGATCGCGCAGGGCCAACACCTGTTTAACGCGCGGATTTTGCGCACTGGTAATAATCATAGAATCCGTAGCTCATCGCTGCGCACGCCGCCAGCCTTTCAAGAGGCCGACCAGCGCGCGAACAAGGCAGTCGAAAGATAGCGACCGCCGGACTGCTCAACCGTCACCATCTCGCCGCCGACCAGATTACCGCCGTAGCCTTTGAGCATATCGTCCAGCGCGTAGTAGATGCCCAGCGCCGAGATCTTGATCGCGTAGGCCGTGAGCACCACAAACAGCGGCGACGGGCTCAGCAGCTTGCGGCACTCGCCCAGCAGCTCCGGCAGCGACTCTTCCAGACGCCAGATTTCGCCCTTGGGGCCGCGTCCAAACGGCGGCGGATCGACGACGATTCCATCGTACTGCGCGCCGCGCCGGACCTCACGCCGCACAAACTTCAGCGCATCGTCGAGAATCCAGCGGATCGGCGCGGCATCCAGCTTCGAGAGCGCCTGATTTTCGCGCGCCCAGGCGATACCTTTTTTGGACGCGTCGATATGCGTAACGCTGGCTCCGGCATGAGCCGCGATCAGCGATGCCAGGCCGGTATAGCCAAAAAGATTCAGTACCTTGACTGGCCGCCGCTCAGCCTGGATCAGGCCGTGCATCCAATCCCAGTGATTGGCCTGCTCAGGAAACACGCCGAGATGGCGAAACGGCGTGGGCTGGACCCAGAAGCTGATGCCTTTGTAGCGCATGATCCAGCGCTCATCGATCGGCTTATGAAAATACCAGCGCCCGCCGTCGGCCTCAGCATCCGTACGAAACGCCGCCTCCGCCCGATCCCACTCGCGCTGCGACAGGTTAGGCTGCCAGATCGCCTGGGGCTCAGGGCGCACAAAATGATACGGGCCGAAGCGCTCAAGCTTCTTGCCGGCGCCGCTATCGCGCAGCTCGTAATCGGTCCAGTCAGGAGATGACAGCAGCACAAACTCCGGTTGTCGAATCTGTCTCATTAAATCTTGTACCTGTGATCTAGAGCGCGACTGACAAGCTTGATCTCAGCGCCGCGCTCGAAGCAGCTAGCATAGCTGAATGTGTAAGTCTATGCGCGTATTGTGCGGAATTTTGACCGGCTGTGCAAGTCGGGTCGGCAGTTGGCGCGTGAATCAATAACCTATCCGAACTCGATTTAAGCGCATTTGATGGCTTGCGTTTGCTTTACATACTATATGTGGTATAATCTCGCCTTGTACGCGGGGGGCTAACGCCCCTCGTTGTTACGCCAGTTTCGCCGCCCGGTTGCGGGCGAGTGCAGGAATAGGGAGTTTAGGCCCGGTCATACCGGAGACCAACGCCCTGTTCCTATCGCATTGTCTAAAGCTCTAGCATCGATTGTAGCAGGAGGAACGCTACACAATGGCACGCGCAAAGTTTGAGCGAACCAAGCCGCATTTGAACGTGGGCACCATCGGACACGTGGACCATGGCAAGACCACGCTGACGGCGGCGATCACCAAGACGCTGTCTTTGAAGGGTGGCGCGCAGTTCCTGGATTATGCCGACATCGA
>DASWTW010000568.1:0-20975 GCA_036401895.1 Herpetosiphonaceae bacterium
AATGTATGCACGTCGCGATTCTCCCACTCAGACGCGGGATCGCTGGCAGGAAACGGGCGAGAATGTTCGATCCAAAGGCGGCAGCGCCGAGCACACGCACAGGCTGCCGGGCGTCGTATGCCGCGAGTTCAGCTATCACTATACACCTTCTCGCCGCGATCGATCATGCAACTTTTGACTCATCGATAGGCGTCTGATACAGGCGCGGTATTGCATCTCACGGGACATCCTGCTACACTCCCGGTCGTCACCGGGTCTCAATACAAACAGTCGTAAGCACAACGCATGGATCGCGCTGCGTGTACAGCCGTCCATCAAAAGGGGTACCATGCCACAGAACGACTATGCCGTCCTCAAGCAGCGGGTTGTCCAGGCCGGCTTGCTCGAACGACAACCACGCACCGCAGTTATCACGATCCTCACCAATCTCATTCTCCTGATGCTGTGTTTCGCGATCTTCGCCTGGTTCCGATCACTGTGGATCGTCGCCCTCAACGCCGCGTTTCTCAGCTTTCTTTCGGGCCAGTTCGGCTTTGTGATGCACGAGGCCGGGCACCGGCAAATGTTCCGCCGGGGCTGGCTGAATGTTGCGGTAGGAATGATCCATGCCAATCTGCTCAACGGGATCAGCTACGGCTACTGGGTGCGCAAGCATAATCAGCATCATGCAAACCCCAATCATATCGACTTTGACCCCGACATCGATATTCCGATCGTGGCCTTCGCGCCTGAGCATGTGCTCAACAAGCGCGGCTTTGCCCGGTTTATGGTCAAGTATCAGGCATTTTTCTTCTTGCCCTTGCTCTGCCTCCAGGCGACAAGTATGCATCTGTATGCGCTGTATATGCTGGCGACCGATCCGCCGCGCCACCGCTGGCTGGAGCTGGGCTTGATCGCAGCGCACTGGCTGCTGTATCTGGGCCTGCCGCTGTATTTTCTCGGCCCGTGGGCTACGCTTGTGATCGTGGCCGTGCGGCAGACGCTGAGCGGATTCTACATGGCCTCGGTGTTCGCGCCCAACCACAAGGGCATGCTGATCATCGACGATCAGACCAACCTCGATTTTCTGCGCGTCCAGGTGCTGACCGCGCGCAACATCAAGGCGCATCCGATCACTGACTTCTGGTACGGCGGCCTGAACTACCAGATCGAGCATCATCTGTTCCCCACGGTGCCGCGCAACAACCTGCGCCAACTTCAGGGCATTATCAAGACGTTTTGTGAAGAGCGCGGCATCAGCTACTACGAAACCTCGATGATCAACTCGTACCGCGAGATCCTGCACTATCTGCATGTGATCAGCGCGCCGCTCCGCGCGCCGGTGGTGCCCGCCCAGCGCACACCGTAGAACGAACGCCAACCTGTCACGGCCAGGATCGATCATGATACGCTGATGGTCCTTGACGGCTAGTGCAAGGACCATCGCCATACATACGAGGAAGCATGCCAAAAAGCCGTAGACAGCAGCGCCAGGAGCGGTACTTCCAGTTGAGCACACAGATCGCGCAGCTGGACACCAACCACATTCATGCTCTGCTCGAAGGCAGCGATGCCGGCGCGGGCTGGGGCAAAAATCACACCCTTGACGTCGGACGCTCCAAAGTCTTTGTTAAGCGCATTCCGGTCACCGATCGCGAGTATGCTTGCATGTTCTCAACCAAAAACCTGTATGATCTGCCGACCTATTACAACTACGGCGTCGGCTCGGCCGGGTTTGGCGCCTTCCGGGAGCTTGTCACGCATATCAAGACCACCAGCTGGGTCTTGAGCGGCGAGATCGATCTTTTCCCGCTGATGTACCACTACCGGATCGTCCCGTGCTCGGGGACGCAGCCCGCTGTAGATATGGAGCGGCATCAGCGCTATGTGACATACTGGAACAGCAACGCGAATATCGGCCAGTATATCTTAGATCGCGCCAGTGCCACGCATGAGCTGCTGCTGTTCTTAGAATGGATGCCGTACACGCTGAAGCCCTGGCTGCTCAAACATCCACAGCACATTCGCCGCGTCCTCGACGACTTGCGCGCCACGATCGGCTTTTTGCGGCGGAAGGGTGTTATCCATTTCGACGCGCATTTTTACAACATCCTCACCGATGGCGAGCACGCCTATCTCACGGATTTTGGCCTCGTGCTTGACAAAAGCTTTATGTTAGCCGAAGACGAAGCCTTGCTGTTTAGGCAAAACACCCATTATGACTATGGAGAAGTTTTATGGAGTCTCGGCTATCTCGCTGTTTCCTGGTACGCGTCATTGCCGGAAAGTAACAAGCGCAAACTTCAGGCGAAATACGATTTACAAGATGATATAGACTCGGATCAGCTTTTTTTGGTATTGATCAACAACATCGAAGAAATCTTTACCCACAAGCTTATGCGGCTCGACGAAGCGTATGTTGCCGACGTCATCAAATATCGCGATATGATGCTGCTGATCCATGACTTCTTTTCCGATATGCATGCAAACAGCCAGAAGAACACGAAACTCGATCACGCCAGACTCAAACGGATGCTCAAGGCAACGCAATTTGCTTCCTGATACTTCTGCATTCGGGGGTAGCATATGACCCAGAAGCGGGTTCTTCTCGTCGGTCTCGATCCGGCGCTGGTGACGTTTCGGCCCGGGAGCGGGCGGACCGCTGACCAGGTTACGACGGCCGGCAACGCTGCGCAGGAGCAGCTGACTGCGCTGGGCTATGTGGTCCAGACTTGTCTGCTGGATCTCGGCGCCACCGCCGAGAGCGTCGTGCTGCAAGTGTTGTCGCGCAATAGCTTTGATTGCATCATGATCGGCGCGGGGCTGCGTGCGCTGCCCGAGCACACCACGCTGTTCGAAAAGATCATCAATCTCGTGCATCAGCACGCGCCGGCCGCCAGACTGTGTTTCAACACCCATCCCGGTGATACAGTAACCGCCGTCCTGCGCTGGGTCTAGCCGGCGGCCTGAAGAAAGGGCTTCGATCGATGACGAATCAGCCTGTACAGCTTCCCTGGGAACAGCCAGACTGGCTGGATCATGTGACCGCCTGGATTCGGGCGCAGCTAGAACCGCGTGGCTGGCAGATCAGCGCGCCGATCGAGGTGCTGCACCAGCGGCCGTGGTCAACCTTCGCGCGTATAACGACCGACCACAGCCTTGTGTATTTCAAAGCTCCGGCCCCGATGTTCGCCTACGAGGCCGCGATCACACAGGCGCTGGCCGAGTGGCGGCCCGACTGTACGGTGCCGCTCCTCGCTGCCGACATGGAGCGCGGCTGGATCTTGTCAGCCGACGCCGGTATCACGCTGCGCCAGGACGGCCAGTCCGTCGCTCAGATCGAGCATTGGCTCAAGCTGCTGCCGCTCTACAGCGAGCTTCAGATCGAGCTGGCCGATCGTGTGCCGGCGCTCCTGGCGCTTGGCCTGCCCGATCGGCGGCTGGCGCGTCTACCCCGGCTCTACGCGCAGCTCCTGGAAGACACCGAAAGCCTGCTGATTGGCCTGGAAGATGGCCTGAAACCGGGCGAGTACGAGCGCTTGCAGGCGGCGCAGCCACGCTTTGCCGCGCAGTGCGAGGCGCTCGCCGCTTACAACCTGCCGCAGACCATCGTCCACGAGGAAGTTCACGAGAACAACGTTCTGCTCGGCAGCGGACGCTACATCTTCACCGACTGGAGCGATTGCAGCGTCGGCCATCCCTTCTTCACGCTGCTGGTCACGCTGCGTGGAGCGGCGCACTGGCTGAAGCTGGACGAAGCCGGCCCCGAGCTGCGACGAGTGCGCGATGCATATCTTGAGCCGTGGACCAGGTTTGAGACGCGCGACCGGCTGCTGGAAGCGCTGAGCCTGGCCTACCGCCTGGCGATGGTCAATCGAGCGTTATCCTGGCATCACGGACTGAGCAGACTGTCCGCCAAAGATCGCGAGCCCTACGCCGACAGCGTACCCGGCTGGCTGCAAGATTTTCTGCAAGCAGAAGCAGCAGACGCAGGATCGGAGCAGTAGCCGCGCTAGCAGCATTCCTCCTTAAGCAAGGAATAGATCCATGATTACCTACATCGACTCAACTGAAGCTATCACCACCGCGCAGCTTGAGGGGTTTTTCAGCCACTGGCTGCACCAGCCCTCGCCGGAAGCATTGCTGCGCATCCTCGACGGCAGCGATGCGATTGTGCTGGCGATTGATCCGCAGGCGCAGCGCGTGGTCGGCTATATCACGGCCATCAGCGACAGTGTTTCGTGTGCCTACATTCCGCATCTGGAGGTGCTGGAAGCCAGGCGCGGCGAAGGCATCGGCACGGAGCTTGTGCAACGGATGCTCGCAAAGCTGAGCCATCTGTATATGATCGACCTGATGTGCGATCCCGAGCTTCAGCCGTTTTATGCGCGGCTGGGACTACGACCCAGCACCGGCATGATCATGCGGAATTTCGAGCGGCAGCGCTGCGACGAGCATTAATGTTTTGTGACACTTGTTGTCACGGCGCTCTGCGATAATGAGCGCACATTGAAAGGAGCACGAACATGCGGAAGATTATCGCAGCTTTGTTTATCTCACTGGACGGCGTGGTCGAGTCGCCGGACAAGTGGCATTTCCCGTACTTCAACGACGAGATGGGCGCAGCGATCGGCAGCGCGATGGGCGAGTCGGATGCGCTGATGATGGGGCGCGTCAACTACCAGGAATGGTCAGCCTACTGGCCATCGTCCGAAGACGAGTTTGCAGCCTTCATGAATAACACGACCAAGTATGTTGTCTCGAATACGCTGGACAACACGCTTACCTGGAACAACTCGACGCTGATCACGGGCGATATTGTCGCCGAGATCACCAAGCTCAAACAGCAGCCCGGCAAGCACATCTCGATCTCGGGCAGCGGCACGCTGGTTCAGTCGCTGCTCCAGCTCAACCTCCTCGACGAGCTGCGCCTGTTGATTCATCCGATCGTCGTAGGCAGCGGCAAACGACTGTTCCCGGATGGCGTGCCAACCAAACCCCTGAAGCTGGTCGACTCGCAAACGTTCAGCACGGGCGTCCTGTATGTAACCTACCAGCCCGATTCGCAAGCCGCCTAGGCCGGCGCGAGCACGCAAGATCATACATGCCCCGCAAGTGTGCGGGGCATCGTCGTGACAGCTTTTATCCTTTAGCTTCCGTGCTATCATGAGTTTTCACCAACAACCGTCGGGTGCCGGGCAGCACCACACAGCGCGCCGCAAAACAGCGCCAGCTCCGCGCAAATCCCAGTATCCGCACGCAAATATTCTAGGTACAATAGCGACAAGCACTCAGTCCCTCCATGTGCAGTGTTTGCCACCCTTGAAATCGATTGTCAGGTAGTCTATGACCAACAATGAGCAGGCTGCTGCCGAGGTGGAAGTCTTACGGCGTCGTGTCACCGAGCTTGAGGCGCAGGTGGCGACTTCCGCTTCCACCGATCTCAAGCTGCCGGGTCTGGCCGACCCGTTTGCGGCGCTGTTTCGCGCCAGTCCGGTCGCCGTGGTGATCACCGCGATCAGCGACGGGCGCTACCTGGATGTGAACGATCAATTTGCGCTGATTACAGGCTATACGCGGGAAGAAGTGATCGGCGCAACCTCAGCCGAACTACAGATCTGGGCGAATCCCGAGGATCGGCTGCACATCGGCGAGCTGTTCAAAGAGCAGATGGTGATCCGCGATATTGAGCTGGAGTTTCGCACCAAAGACCGGAAGATCCGCACCGTGGTCGCGTCGCTGGCCCTGATCGATTTCGAAGCAACGCCGTGTGTGCTGACGATGTGCCACGACATCACCGAGCGCCAGCACGCCGCGATCGAGCGCGAGCGGCTGCTGGAAGAGGCGCAGGCCGCGATCCGCCTGCGCGATGAGTTTTTGTCGGTGGCCTCGCACGAGCTAAAAACTCCGCTCACCGCGCTGCGACTGCATATCGAGTCCATGCAGCGCATTGCGCGCAAGGCTGATACCATCGATCCTACATTGCAGCGGATCATGAGCAAGCTGGACATATCTCTGGATCAGGTTACTCGCTTGACGGCGCTGGTGAATGGCCTGCTGGATGTTACCCGCATCCGCGAGGGCCGGCTTGGCCTCAGCCTGGAAGTGCTGGATCTCGGCCAGGTCGTCCAGGCGATCGTAGAGCAGTTCGAGGAACAGTTCGAGCAGGCCAGCTCCACGGTTCTGCTGGACATCGCGTCAGACAACATGATCTCGGCGGATCGCTCACGGCTGGAGCAAATCATCACCAACCTGCTATCGAACGCCGTCAAGTATGGTCGCGGTGGGCCGATCAACATTCACGTCTACGGCGACGCGACCGTGATCCGGCTGAGCGTGCAAGACCACGGCATCGGCATTGCGGCCGAAGATCAGGAGCGCATTTTCGAGCGCTTCGAGCGTGCCGTTTCGACGCAGCACTATGGCGGCATGGGGCTGGGCCTTTTCGTGGTCCACCAGCTTGTCACCACGCTGGGCGGCACGATCACCGTCGAGAGCGAGCCCGGCCTTGGCTCGACCTTCACTGTCAGCTTTCCGCGCTACGTCGAGATTTGAGCGGCGCACGTTTATTTCTGCGGTTGCCCGTGCTTGCCAGGCGGTTTTTTCGATCACTGTCGCTGCAACGTGTAGGTATAGCCGCCGGTGGTTCCATCCGGGTTTGGCCACTGCCAGCGACCGCTGATGGTATTGCCGTCATC
This sequence comes from Herpetosiphonaceae bacterium, assembly GCA_036401895.1. Lineage (GTDB taxonomy): Bacteria > Chloroflexota > Chloroflexia > Chloroflexales > Kallotenuaceae > LB3-1. The sequence continues at coordinate 6,678 of DASWTW010000568.1, forward strand.
GCTGAATGTGCCGACGCTGTAATTGTCAGCGCCTTTTTCCCCAAACCAGTAGTACATCTTATTGCCGTCGAAGCCATAGGTGTACATAAAGCGCGATCCGTCTGTGCCCATCAGACGCGAGCGGAGCGTGGCGGTATCCTCGTCGTAGCCGGTATACTCGATGCCCTGGTAGCGCGCGCCAAAATTGACCAGATCGAAGTGCTGGATGAGGAAAAATCCGCCTTCCATCCACTCATAGCGAATCGTGCCGTCGACATCGGGGCCGGTTATGCACCAGTCGCCGATCAATCGATCAAACTGCTTGAGTGCGGGATGCGGCTCTTTAGGCAAGTTGCCGGCCTGCTCGTTATTGTGTTCCGCCACCGTCGGCCTCCTGGCTACGAAGCTCATCGTTTCTGAACGTGCAATCATCAGTCGGTGTACAGGCAGAATGGATGGCCCGCCGGATCAAGCATGATCCGCAGCTCATCCTGCGATCGGTCCGGGGGCTGATGCGGAGCAATGCGCGCTCCAGCCGCGACGGCATAGGCGACGGCAGCCTCCATGTCCTCGACCTGAATCTCGAAGTGCAGCATTTTGGTCTGTGCGCCCGGCTGCTCCGGCCAGACCGGCGGCTCGTACCAGGTCTCGGCCTGGATGTTCAACCCGACGCCACCAGCGGGATCACGCATGGCGATCCAGCCACCGTCGCGCACAGCGATCTCCAGGCCCAGCAGCGCGCCGTAGAATCGCGCCAGCTCGTCGGCATCCGCGCAGTCGAGACAAACGCCCGTCCAGCGCAGGAGCGGACGATCAGGTGTTGTATCCGCGCTCATTGCTCCTCCACGTAGGTTATCCCTCAGCACATCCCGATGATACGGTGTTCGTCAAATGCAGGTTTACCAGGAGCCTAGAGCAGGAGACGCAGGACGCGTTCCTTGCCATGGAAATCACCCGTGTCAACGAAGCCGCGCCGCTCATAGAAGGGGCACGGACTGCCCTCACCGGGACCGCAGCTAGTCTGTAGCTCCGTCGCGCCGCGTGACCGCAACCCGTCGATCACCAGCTGGAGCGCTCGCTCGCCGTAGCCTCGGCCCTGATAGCGCGCGTCGATCATCAGCCGCGAGAGAAACCATTCCTGCTCGGCGGGATTCTCGGCGACCATCACGAAGCCGACCGGGATCTCATCGGCGTAGATCGCGCGGAACCACAGGATGTCGCGGTAGAAGTAAGCCTGGGCGATCGAGACGACATTGGCGGCGACGAACTGTTCCTGCTCGGGGCTTACCTTCAGATCGATAATCGATTGGAGCGTATCGGACGTGATCTCACGCAGCGTGACGCTGGCGTCAGGTCCAGGCAGCAGTGTTTCAGATGACACAGTTTTCCTCGCACTTGGGCTACAAAATCTATTAGCGTCCAGCTATCCTAGCCGACAGAAACGGGCCTGTCATGCGACAATCGTAGCAAAGCGCAGCGTGACGATGGGAGTAGTTCTGGAAGCGGTGGCCGCGTATGGTTAATCCCAATGGTGAAAGATAATATCGCCTACCTGTTCTGGTCGCCAGACCCGAATCTGTTCACGTTCAACCACATTCAAGGTATCGAGCAGCGCTGGTGCAGGATAAGCACAGAGATAGTCCACATCAAGCGGGGTAAAGCTGGTTTCGGTCGTGAAGCAGCGCGCCAATCGCGCCATCGTGATGAAGTGAATCCGAGCGAATCGTGCTTCACCCTGATCTGTGAAAGCAAGCACAGGATAATGGGCATTACAAAGCACGGCGACAGTATGGTTCGGATAGCGCAACGTCACGGCGTGATAATTGGGCGCTACCTGATCCGCGCTCGACTCGTACCGAATCACTGTGCCGCCTGTTTGCCGCGCCACATAATAGCAGGCACGTTTCCATGCTTGCTCATCAACGCTAGGCGGCGGCGGATCGTGATGCAACCGGTAAAAGCCAGTAATTCCTGGTGGAAGCTGTTTCATTGAACGTCTCGTAGATCGGCCAGTGGTTGTCGCAGCTCATTGCTCAGCAATAGTATAGCGTAGAAGGAAGCTCCTATTAGGTCGATCGACCATTGATCGCGGGATCGGCGCGCTCGTATAATCAGCAGTGAACCAAGGAGAATGACGATGACCGATCCGCAGGCCGCCGTTCTTGAGACCGAGCGGCTGCTCCTCAGGCGTCTCACGCCCGACGACCTCGACGAGCTGTATGCGCTCTACCGCGACCCCGAGGTACGCCGATATTTCCCCGACGGCACGCTGACCTACGAAGAAACCAAAGAAGAGCTAGAGTGGATTATCGACGTGTACTACGGCAAGTACGGCTACGGCCTGTGGGCGACCATTTACAAACCGACGGGCGTGTTCATCGGTCGCTGCGGCTTGCTGCCGTGGACGATCGAGGAGCAGTTCGAGATCGAGGTGGCCTATCTGATCGCCAAGGAATACTGGGGCCAGGGGCTGGGCACCGAGGCGGCGCAGGCGATCCTGCGCTATGGCTTTGAGCAGGTGGGCGCACCCCGGCTGATCTGCCTGATCGAGGAGGAGAACCGGGCCTCACAAGCGGTCGCCAGCAAGATCGGGATGCGCTTCGAGCGGGAGATCGAAGACAAATACGGCCGGGCCATGCTGTACTCCACCACCAACCCCGGCAGTGCGTGAGACCCGGCAGCGGACTCTGAGCGAGCGTTGGCAATCTGGCGCGCACCCACTCCGGCGCGACGACCACGAGCCGATTGAGCGTGCAAATCGCCGCCGGCCAGATTCGGTACAGTATAATGCCATCAAACGGAGCGCGGGTTGTCGACGCACTGTTGCGCCAGCGATTGAGTCCACGTTGTTGTAACAACAGAAGGAGCGAGCCATGAAGGATGACTCGAAGAACCTCGGGCTATCAGCAGCCGCCACCAACGCACCGAGCTTACCCACGGCCGTCGACCGGGCCACATTCCAGGCTGAGCTGGACACACTGCTGGTTCGGGAGAAGGCGCACACCCGCGAAGCCGACGCGATTGCCGCTGCCCGGCGCCGGCTGCCGATGGTCGAAGTCGACGCCGCGACGCCGGTGATCGGCGCACACGGAGCGGTGCCGCTGATTGACGTCTTCGAGGGACGGAGCCAGCTCTTCGCGGCGTACATGATGTGGTACGACGGCGCGAGCGCCGCCCACCAGTGCGAGGGCTGCACCAAGGACATCGCTCAGGTGCTGGAGCTGGGCTACTTGCACTCGCGCGACGTAACCTTCGCGGTGCTGTGCGAGGGACCGTTCGACGAGAGTAACCGCTACCGGGAATTCATGGGCTGGGAAATGCCCTGGTACTCCGTGCCGGCAACCTCGGTCGATGCGCTGATCGCCGGCCGGCATTTCGGGATGCGAGTCTGCTACCTGCGCGACGGTGATCGGGTCTTCGAGACCTACTGGACCACCGGTCGCGGCAACGAGCTGATGGGCAGCTCCTACGCGATGCTCGACATGACCGTCTATGGCCGCCAGGAAGCCTGGGAGGACTCCCCCGCAGGTTGGCCGCAGCGGTTCTTCAACACCATGTCGGCGCAGATGCGCACCGACGCCGACGGCCGCGCCGTCAATCGGCCCGACGGACGGCCGATCGCGCAGTGGTCCCGCATCGCGGCCGGCCGCTCCGACGACCTCGGCACCGACGGACCCTGAGCGTAAGGCCGCAGTGTCGGGAGCAGGAGCCGCGGCGCGTATCGAGGACCAGCACACTGCGGCTCGCTTGCACAGCCAGCGCCTCGATCGCCGCCATGAGCGCCCGGCTGATTCCTTGCCGTCGTGCCCGCGTATGCACCAGCAGCGTTTGCACCTCGGCGCGCAACGCGGGCGCTCAGCTTCTTACGTAAGCCAGCCCAGACGCCGCGCAAGCACCACAATGCCGCAGCCGCTCAAGGTCAGCAGCAGCATGGCGATCATGCCTTGGCGTGGCTCATATGCCGAGACCAGACCGAACACGCTTACCAGCGCGATGAAGCCGCAGACCAAGATCCCGATCACGCTCAACGCCGCCGTAAATATGGCTTGCCGCGCACCAAAGCGTACAGTATGCAACACCGATTGGACAGTGCTTCCAGATTGCAGCATGTAGTGCAGCCACACGCCCCACGCGCCCAGCCCGACGACTCCGAGGCCATACAAAATCATAAGCGGCTCTGCGCGGACACCCCAGAGCACAGTTACCAATGTCAGCAACACACCGCTCGCACCCGTCAGCACCATCAGCACCAGCCAGCTGAGCATACGCGCGCTGCCGACAACCAGCAATCCGGCCAGCCCTGACAGCACCAGCAGCGCGCCGAACATGAGCGGCGGAAAGCGTCCACTCGCGCCGGCTGCGCCCAGCAAGCCCGCAAACAGGCCGGCAGCGTAGAGCAGCGCCATCAGCGACTGCCAGAGCGCCACGCCAAGACTATCCGCCACAGGCTCGCGCACCTGCGCAACGCTGGGCTGTTTGGCCTGCGCGGCGCGGATCGTTTGCTGCTCATTCAAAATCTGCGCTCGCACGGTGCGGGCGCCGGCTAAGTAGCCGCTGCACCGCTGGCAGTGCTGGAGATGATCCGCCATCAACGCGTGGCTCTCCGGCGTGACCTCACCGTCCAGGTAAAGCGGAATCAGATCTTGCACCAGCGCGCAGCCTGGGATTTCGGCGTGCGGCAGACGATACTGTTTGGTCGTGTCGGTGTACGGGATCTCACTCATGGTCGTTTCCTTCAAGCTGGTCGTAGATCTGGCGGAAGCTCAGCCGCGCACGATGAAGATTCACCTTCACGGCAGCCAGGCTGATGTCGAGGACGACGGCGATCTCGGCGTATGACAGCTCTTGCAGATCGCGCAGCAGCAGCATCGTCCGCTGGCGCTCGGGAAGCAGCGTCATGGCGCGCCGGATCGTGGCCTGCTGCTCGGCCTGGAGCAGGCGCGCCTCCGGGTCGCCGTGGGAGCCGGTGTCGGGGAGTGCATGAAACTCCTCGGTATCGATCTCGGCATCGCGCTGCCGCTCCGACCAAGAAAGATAGGTGTTGCGCGCGATGCGAAACAGCCAGGTGCTCACGCTGCTATCGCCGCGAAACTGTAGCAGCTTGGCGGCAGCGCGCACAAACACCTCCTGCGTCAGCTCTTCGGCCAGCACGACATCGCCGCACATGCCGAGCAGGTAGCGCGTGATCGACGGTTTGTAGGTATCGTAGAGCTGTTCAAAGCTGTGAACCGCCGACGATTGCCACGGCAGGCTAAGCTCGATCGATCGTTGTTGCATGACGTTCCTCCGTTACTGTATAGACCGCCGAGGCTCCCGAAAGTTACACGGCTATTTCGCTATCGCAAAAGTCTTGTTTGCTACGGCTCCGAGGCGCAGCGCTCGAAACGGCTCAGCAGCTCACAATGCTACCGATCGTTCATCCATCTCGTCCTTGGGCCAGCGCGCGTAGCGCAACACCTGATTGCCGTGTTGGGCAACAATCGCGTCAAAAACCTGGCGCGTAGCCTGATCCATCGGCAGATAGATTGTTGTGTACAGCTCGCCCATGCGCGTCGCCGACACCGAAATGTTGGCCAGATACGCCAGCGGGCCGAATGTGGGATGCTCGTACACATACGGGATGCTGTCCGGGCTCAGGTCGTTCTCTTCGAGCGGCGCCTGCTCCCAGTAGCGCTTGAAGAGGGGATAGCGCAGCAGCTCCGGCAGCAATTGCTGAAAGTGGGGATGCAGGCGGTAGCGCAGGGAAATTCCGCGAAAGAACTGCATATTCAGATGCGCAATCTTCACCCATTGATCGCCAAGCAGCGGCCGAAACGATGACTGCGGTGCAAAAACGGACCTGTTGATATTATTTCTGGTCAGCGGACTCTCGGCCTGCTTGCTGGCTTGATCGGGAATAGCCAGCAGTCTGAGGAGCGCCATGTTCACCAGCACCACATCGCCAAACACATCGTTGACAAAGGCCGGCAGATTGATCGCCGCCAGACGCTGGGCCAGGGTGTCAAAAATATGGAGATGATCACTCTTGAACGAAGCCAGATGTTGGCTGTTCATGCCCATGGCCGCAAAAAAGAACTCTTTACGCTCCATGCTCGTCAGCTCAAGCGCATCGGCCAGGCTGCTCAAGATGTTCGCATCGATATGTTTGAGCGAGCCTTCTTCGATCCGCTCGATCGTCCGCTTTGGTAATCCTGTTCTGTGGCTGAGAAACTCCTGCGTCCACACACGCCCTTGCTCATCACGATGTTCTCTTCGCAGCTCTTGAACCAGCCGCCCAAAGATGACCCTCTCCATAGCTCCTCCTCTAGCTCGCCTGAGCGAGTACCGCAGATCATAAACATATCGATCGGTGAGTTCAAGCGAAAAGTAGCCGTTTTTTCGCATCAGTAGACGCGCACGAGCGATATTTCCACATCGCATAGACTATTGACACAACACGGAGCATATATTATATTCTGTTATCGAAGCGTTTCGACTACGCGCTTCGATGATGGATTGAGGTTTTGTATGGCAACCATGCTGGATGTCGCGAAGCGCGCGAATGTGGCTCTGAGCACCGTCTCTTACGCGCTCAACGGCACACGCCCGATCTCGGAGGAGACGCGCCAGCGGATTTTCGCGGCGATGAAAGAGCTAGGATACCAGCCCCACGCGCTGGCGCGCGGCCTGGCCAGCAAACGCAGCAAAATCGTTGCGCTGCTTTTTCCCGCCGCCGAGCGCGGCCTGGGCATGACCGAGCTTGAATTCGTCACCAGCGCCGCCGATGCCGCCCGCGAAAACGGCTACTCGCTCGTGCTCTGGTCGTCGAAAATGGACGATCTCGACGACCTGCGGCAGCTGATCCAGCAAGGGCTGGTCGAAGGCGTGATCGTGATGGAGGTGCGCCTGAACGACACGCGGATCGGCCTGCTGCGCGAGAGTGGACTGCCGTTCAGCCTGATCGGACGCGCCGACGAGACGCAGGGCATTAGCTACGCCGACATCGATTTCGAGCAGACCACGCGGGACGCCGTTCGCCATCTTGCCGCGCTGGGCCACACCCAGATCGCGTTTTTGAACCATTCTCAATCCGAGTTCGCCGCCGGCTATGGTCCTTCCGTGCGCGCCGACGCCGGCTTCAAGCGCGCGATCGCGGCGGCCGGGCTCCATGGCATCACCTGGCTCTGTCGCGATGTGCCGGCTGCGGGCTACGAGGCGTTTAACGCACTGCTGGCCGAGCAACCCGGCGTGACGGCGTTTGTGGTCATGAACGAGCGCGCGCTTCCCGGCGTCATGCAGGCGATCGCCGAGCACGACTGGCGCATCCCTGACGATTTCTCGTTGGTCTCGATCGTCTCGTCGGCGCGCGTGGCCGAGATGATGGTGCCGCCGCTGACAACGCTGGAGCCGCCGAGCGGCGAGCTGGGCCGGCTGGGCGTCGAGCTCTTGATCCAGCAGCTGGAAACACAGGTACAGGCAGCGCCGCAAGAGCTGCTGCCGTGTCGTCTGGTGGTACGCGGCAGCTCCGGGCCGTGTCGACGGAACACCGGATCATCCCAATAAGGAAAACAGCATGAAATTTACCGACGGCTACTGGCTGATGCGCAAGGGCCTGCACGCGGCCTATCCCACACAAGCCTACGACATTACGACGACACCCGACTCAATCACGGTCTACGCGCCGACGCAGCGCATCCAACATCGCGGCGATACGCTCAAAGGGCCGCTGCTGACAGTCGAGTTTTCTTCGCCGATGGCCGATGTGATCCGCGTCAAGCTGACGCATTTTGCCGGCCGGCAGCCGCTGTCGCCGCAGTTCGAGCTGTTCGCCGACGCCGCGCCCGACGTTTCGATCGCCGGCGACGAGGACGCGACAACGCTCACCAGCGGCCGGCTGTCGGCGCGGGTGGCGCACGGCGACAATTGGCGCGTAGAGTTCATCGCCGATGGCCGCGTGGTCACGGCCAGCCCTGGGCGCGGCATGGGCATCGTCGAGATGGACGACGGCCGGCATTTCATGCATGAGCAGCTATCGCTCGGCGTTGGCGAGACGGTCTACGGCCTGGGCGAGCGCTTCACCGCCTTTGTCAAAAACGGGCAGGTCGTCGACATCTGGAACCAGGATGGCGGCACCGGCAGCGAGCAGGCTTATAAAAATGTGCCGTTCTACCTGACCAATCGCGGCTACGGTGTGTTCGTCAATCATCCTGAGCAGGTCTCGTTTGAGGTAGCCTCCGAGAAAGTGTCGCGCGTGCAGTTCAGCGTGGCGGGCCAATCGCTCGAATATTATGTCATCTACGGACCGACGCCCAAGGAAGTGCTGGCCAAGTACACCGCGCTGACGGGCCGGCCCGCGCTGCCGCCGGCCTGGTCGTTCGGGCTGTGGCTATCGACCTCGTTCACCACCTCCTACGACGAGGCGACCGTGACGAGCTTTATTCAGGGCATGGCCGATCGCGACCTGCCGCTGCATGTGTTCCACTTCGACTGCTTCTGGATGCGCGAGTTCAACTGGTGCGATTTCGAGTGGGACCCGCGCACGTTTCCCGATCCGCCGGGCATGCTGCGGCGGCTCAAAGATCGCGGGCTGCATATCTGTGTCTGGATCAATCCCTATATCGCCCAGCGCTCGCCGCTCTTCGCGGAGGGCATGCGGCACGGCTACTTGATCAAAAAGCCCAGCGGCGACGTGTGGCAGTGGGATCTGTGGCAGCCGGGCATGGCGATCGTGGATTTCACCAATCCGGATGCGCGCCAGTGGTTCGGCGACAAGCTGCGCGCGCTACTGGACATGGGCGTCGATTGCTTCAAGACCGATTTTGGCGAGCGCATCCCGACCGACGTGGTCTACTTCGACGGCTCCGATCCCGACCGAATGCACAACTACTACACCTATCTGTACAACAAAACAGTCTTCGATCTGCTGGAAGAGCGGCGCGGACGCGGCGAGGTTGTGCTGTTTGCGCGATCGGCGACGGCGGGCGGACAGCAATTCCCGGTGCATTGGGGCGGCGATTGCTACTCGGATTTCGAGTCGATGGCCGAAAGTTTGCGCGGCGGTCTCTCGCTGGGACTGTCGGGCTTCGGGTTTTGGAGCCACGACATCGGCGGCTTCGAGGGCACACCGCCCACCGCTGTCTACAAGCGCTGGATCGCGTTTGGGCTGCTCTCGTCGCATAGCCGCCTGCATGGCAGCCACTCGTACCGCGTGCCATGGCTCTTCGACGAGGAGGCGGTCGATGTGCTGCGCCTGTTTACGGGGCTCAAGTGCCGCCTGATGCCGTATCTCTTCGCGCAGGCGCTGACGGCGCACACCAGCGGCACGCCCGTGATGCGCGCGATGCTGCTCGAATTTCCCGAGGATCGCACCTGCGATTTTCTGGATCGCCAGTATATGCTGGGCGATCATCTGCTGGTCGCGCCGGTCTTCGCGCTCGACGGCGAGGTGACGTATTATCTGCCGGCCGGACGCTGGACCAACTTTTTGAGCGGCGAGGTTGTGGCAGGGCCGGGCTGGCAGCGCGAGACGCATGATATGCTGAGCCTGCCGCTGATGGTCAGGCCCAACACCGTGATCGCGGTCGGCGGCAACAGCGAGCGGCCCGACTACGACTACGGTGATGGCGTCACGCTGCGAGTGTACGAGTTCGCGGATCGTGCGCAGACGACGGCGACGATTCCCACGGTCGCAGGCGAGATCGATCTGCGCTTCGATGTGCGGCGCGAAGACCAGACGCTGACGGTGGAGCGGCGGGGCGCGGATAAGCCGTGGCAGCTGCTGCTGGTCAATGTAGCCGAGATCGCGTCGGTCGAGGGCGGCAGCGTGGAGCAATCGGAGGAGGGCGCGCTGGTGACGGCGGCGCAGAATGTGGCGCGCCTGAGCATCACGCTTGCGGGGTAAGGATCGTGGCTGAGCAAGATCTCCTGCGCACTGTACAGGTGTGCTAAACTGAAGGCGTCTTGTTCAGCCCTAGCCGTGGAGAGCCCGATGCCACAGCAATCGCTTATTGAAAAGATCCAGCAGGCCCCGGCCGCATCGTTTCATGTTCTCGATCCGGCCAAAGCCAGGCGCTTGAACGCCCAAACATTGTTTATTCCCGCACCGCAAGACGTGGCCCAGGTGATCGCGGCGATTCCGCCCGGTCAAACCCGCACGATCGTCGATCTGCGGCGGGAGCTGGCGACGAAGGGCAACGCCGAAACAGCGTGTCCAGCCGCGACGATCAAATACTGGAAGTGGATAGCGAACGCGACGGCTGAGCTTGACGACGACTCGCCGTATCAGGTGCCGTGGTGGCGCGTGCTCAAGGATGGCAAGCCTAGCCGGCATATGCCGGGCGGCTGTGAGCGTCAGATCGAGCTGTTGCGCGCTGAGGGCGTGGATATTTCGTAGGCGGGCTCTGGGCGTGATGTAGCACGCCCTTACAGAAGTAATCTAAAAAAAGATGGCGGCGCAGACCTACAAAGTCCGCGCCGCCTGTGGTTTGGAAGAAATCGAACGCTACTACCCGACAACCTCGATCGTGGTACGGCAGACGATGTCGGCGGAAGAGCGCCCGATCATGATCTCAACCTTGCCGCGCTCCACCACAAACCGGTGCTGATCCACATCCCAGTAGGCCAGCTGCGCAGCATCGAGCGGCAGCACGACCGTCGTGGTCTCGCCCGGCTGCACTGCAACGCGCGCAAATCCTTTCAGCTCGGAGAGCGGCCGCTCGACGCCGGATTCCAGATGTCGCACATACAGCTGCACAACTTCCTCGCCCGCACGGTCGCCGGTGTTGGTGAGATCGACGCTGATCGTGATCGTCGCGTCGGCGCTCACGGTAGCGGCGCTGGTGCGGAGATTGGCGTAGTCGAACGTGGTGTACGAAAGACCGTAGCCGAAGGGATACAGCGGCTCGTGCGTGGAGTACATGTATGTCCGGCCGTGGCGAAGGTCGTAGTCCATCATCGGCGGCAGCTGATCGAGCGATCCGGGCCAGGTCTGAACCAATCTTCCCGCCGGGTTGTAGTCGCCGAAGAGCACATCCGCCAGCGCGCTGCCGGTCTCCTGGCTGTTGTGCGCCATATGCACGATCGCCGGGACGTGCTGCTGCGTCCAGTTGATCGCGTAGGGAAAGCTGGAGATCAGTACGACCACGGTGTTGGGATTGGCGCTGTACACCTGCTGGATCAGATCTTCGTACTCCAGCCGCAGCGCCTCGCGATCGATGCTTTCCTTACCCTCGCTGGGCAGGCCGGGCACGTCCCAGCCGGTGTTGCAGACCGGATGATTGCCCACGCACACGATCGCCACGTCGCATGACTGCGCGAGCTTGATGGCGGCATCGTTGTTGTTGCTGAGCGCGAAACGCACCGACACATCATCGCCGACCTTGTTTCTGATGCCTTCCAGCGGCGAAACGGTGTAGGGCGGCGTGCCGCTGTACCAGTCGATCCATACATCGTCGGCGCGCGGCCCGATCACGGCGATCGAGCGAATCGTCTGGCGATCCAGCGGCAGCAGATTGGCGCTGTTTTTGAGCAGCACGATCGATTTCTGGGTGACCAACCGCGCCAGCGCCTGATGCTTCTCGCCGAGCCAGGGATCGTTCTCGTCGGTGCCGATGCTCGCGTAGGGCACGCGCTCCGGCGGATCGAGCAGGCCCAGCCGCAGCATCACGCGGAACGTCGTTTTGAGCACCGCGTCGATCTCGGCCTCAGTCAGCAGCCCGCGCTGGAGCGCTCCATGCACGGCCGCGTGATAATCGTCAAGAAATTGCCCCACGCCCGCCTGGATGATCCGCGCCGCCGAGTGCTCAAAATCCGGCACATAGTTATGTCCAGTCACCAGCTGCCGCATGCCGCCGCCATCGGTGCAGATGATGCCGTCGCAGCCCCACTCGTCGACGGTGATCTCACGCAGAATTGGATGCACGACGCAGGGAATGCCGTTGTATTTGTTGTAGGCGGCCATAAACGCGCGCGCGCCGCCCTCGACGATGCCCATGCGGAACGGCACGGAGTAGTATTCGCGCAGCAGCCGCTCGTCAAAGTCCGACGAAGAGCTGCCGCGATCGCGCTCGTTGCTGTTGGCTAGAAAATGCTTGAGCAGCGCCGCCGCCTGCCAGTAGGTCGGATGATCGCCCTGCAAGCCGCGAATAAAGGCGACTGTCATGGTGCCGTTGAAGTAGGCATCTTCGCCGTAGCACTCCTCGGTACGACCCCAGCGCGGATCGCGGCCCAAATCGGCGTTGGGCGCGCGCACCACCAGATGACTGCGGCCGTACTTGCTGCTCTGGGCGATATAGCGCGCCTCGTAGCCTTCGACCGCGCCGACCTGCCGCACCAGCTCGGCGTCCCACGTCTCGCCCAGCCCGTACGCCTGGGGAAACGTGGTGGTTGGGATCGGATTTGCGCCGCCCCAGCGCCCTGGACCGCCCATCGCCAGGCCGTGCAACCCTTCGGCGTGGTCCGTCCCGACGATGCCCAGGCGCGGAACGTCGGGCTGCGTTCCCAGACAGGCCACTTTTTCGTCGAGGGTCATCAGCGTGAGCAGATCGGCGATCCGCTCCTCGTGCGATAGCTCTGGATCTCCGAAGGGATATTGATACGCCGTTGTTTTCGGTTGCATCACAGCATCTCCCAGTGGCGCCCGGCGGCAGGTCCGGCAGGCGATCGGATGGAACGGCAGCCCTGGCCGCTTACTCCACGTCGAGGGCGTTGGCGGCGATCACCCGGCTGTACCAGCGACCGCTGTCTTTGATCACGCGCTGCTGCGTCTGGTAATCGACATAGGTGATGCCAAAGCGCTTGCCGTAGCCGAACGCCCACTCGAAGTTGTCCATCAGCGACCAGGCGAAGTAGCCTTTGAGCGGCGAGCCCACCTCGATCGCGCGCTGGGCGGCGTCCAGGTGCCGGGCGTAGTAGCTCGTGCGCTCGGCGTCTGTAACCCGCAGCTCGCCGTCCACCTCCTGCGGCGCTGCGTCGTCATAGGCCGCGCCGTTCTCGGTGATGTAGAGCGGGCCGGTCGGATAGTCGCGCGGCACACGCAGCAATTGATCGTACAGGCCCTGCGGATAGATGGCCCAGTTCATGGCCGTGTACTCGGCATCTTCAAGCCGCGTATGGCCTACGCTCAGCAGCGGATCGTTGGGATTGTCGTAGACGAAGCTCGGCGTGTAGTAGTTCAAGCCCAGAAAATCGGTCGGCGCGGCGATGGTCTCGAAATCGCCGGCCTCGATCGCGGGCACTTTGTTGCCGTAGAGCGCCAGCATATCCTCGGGATAGCCGCGACCATAGAGCGGATCGAGGAACCAGCGATTGAAGTAGCCGTCGTAGCGCCGGGCGGCAGCCTGATCAGCCGGGCTCTCGGTGGCGGGGTAGACCTGCGCCAGATTCAGCGTGATACCGACCTGCGCGCCGGGGCTGTTGCGGCGAACGATCGGCACAGCCTTGCCGTGCGCCAGCAGCAGCGTATGCACGGCCGCGAGCGCCTCCGGGAAGTTTTTGTGTCCGGGCGCGTGCTCGCCGATATAGTAGCTCAAAAACGAGCTGCACCAGGGCTCGTTCAGCGTGATCCAGTGCTTCACGCGGTCGCCAAGCCGCTGCGTGATAACCTCGGTATATTCGGCGAACGCATCGGCCGTCGCGCGATTGGTCCAGCCGCCGGCATCCTCAAGCACCTGCGGCAGATCCCAGTGGTACAGCGTGACCCAGGGCGTAATCCCGGCCGCCAGCAGGCCATCGACCAGCCGATCGTAGAAGGCCAGGCCGGCCTCGTTGATCTGTCCGCGTCCCTCGGGCAAAATGCGCGGCCACGCCACCGAGAAGCGATATGCCTTCAGGCCCAGCTCCTGCATCAGCTTAATGTCGGACTCCCAGCGGTGGTAGTGGTCGCAGGCCACGTCGCCGGTATCGCCGTTGAGCGTTTTGCCTGGCGTGTGGCTGAAGCGATCCCAGATCGACTCGCCGCGTCCGTCCTCGTCAGTCGCGCCCTCGATCTGGTAGGACGCCGTCGCAGCGCCCCACACAAAACCGTCAGGAAAGCGGTGGTTGGTGTTCGATGTATTTGGCATAGTCTGCTTTTGTTCCTTTGCTCTTTGTCAGGCCCTCACCCCCTAGCCCCCTTCCCCAAACCTCGGCAGGCTTCTGCCTCGGTTGCCGTAGGCGAGGGGGAATAGGTGAGTCCTCGATCTTTGTCTTTTGTTCTGGGTTCTAGGTTCTGGGTTCTAGGTTCTCCCGAGTTGACTCTCGGACGATCAGATTGGTGCCGACCGTGATTCCCTGCGGCGGCGTTTGCTCGCCGTTGATCCGCGCCAGCAAGCGCTGCACGCCGATGCGGCCCAGGCTGCGCGG
>DASWTW010000569.1:0-2943 GCA_036401895.1 Herpetosiphonaceae bacterium
GACAGCGCGGATCTGCGACTCGCCAGTCTCAAAGAATGGTGGCACGAGGCGGATCAGAACACTGTGCCGCGCGTGGTGTCGTTCGTGTTCGAGAAAAAGTGATCAAGCGTTGAGGATCTGTCCGAGTCCGCCGGCCTCGCCCAGCGCAAAAAGCGCCGTGGTGTAGGGCGCGGCCAATCCGCCGAGCAGCAGCCGCGCGCCGTCCTGCTCCACCGGCTGTAGCTGCTGCTCGGCGTAGCGCAGCAGCGCCGCCGCGCGCTCGTGGTCGCCTAGCTCGACGGCCAGCAGATAGGCGAAGCCGGTGTTGACGGCGCTGTCGCTGCCTTCCATGTCGGTCCAGATCCTGGCCGAGGGCAGATACGCCACACCGGGCTCGATCCAGCGTAGTCGCGGCCAGAGTCGATCGGCGTTGCGGCGCGTCCAGGCGGGCGCGATCGGGGCCAGAAACGCCAGCGACCAGGCATCCATAAAGTTGAGGCCCAGCGGCGCGGCGAAGTTCAGTTTGGTCAGGTAGATCGCGCTGACCGCACCACGGCCGATCACGCGCGGGCCGCGAAAGGTCAGGCGGCGGTCGAGAAATGTCAGCCATTGCTCGTTGACTGTGGCAAAGCTCGTTCTGTACAGCCGATCGTGGAGCACATTCGACCAGAGCGCGTGATCGGTGCAGGAGACGTAGGTATTGCCCGGCTCGCAGTCCACGCCGTGGTAGCGATTGGCGCGCATCTGCTCATGGAGCGCGGCGGCAATCTCAGAGTAGGTGTAGCTGATGCGCTGATCGTCGTGGGTGAAGTGCAGCGGCTGATCGTAGCGAGCGTCGCCGCCAAGCAACCTGTACAGCCCGATCATATGGCCGAGATGCCCGCTGTACTGGATATTGGCATGTCCCACCGGATCGCCGCTGCCGGTCGCGCGTGACCAGTAGCGCCAGACGAGTGGATCGAGCATCCGGTCGATCAGCGCCGCCATGATCGCCAGGCCGCGCTCACGGGTTGCCGGCAGCACATGCGCGATCGCGGCGACGGCGTAGCAGGGAAACGCCAGCTGGAAGCGCAGCCCAAAGTTCATCGACTCGTTGCGGGGCGTGAAAAAGCCACGCCAGTGATCGCGTGGCTGAAGGGCAAGCCGCTCGAAGGTTTGGAGATAGGCTTCCAGCTGCCGGTCTGTTGCGCTCAGGCTCATAGCCCGCCAAATGTACGGCTGATCCAGGTCTCGATGTTGAGCGCCCACTCGCCGGCCGCCGTTCGCGTGGCCCACTCGGAGAAGTAGTAGAGCTGGCCGCTCGCCAGGAAATAGCCGATCAGAACCAGCAGCAGGCCGCTCAAGATGCTGGTGGTATGCAGATTCAGCGTTCGTCCAAAGACATTGACCGTGAAGCCGCGTCCACGCAGCACCTGCCAGATCTGGCTACCAGTGCCGACATGGCGGAAAAAGACGGCTACCAGAAACAGCGGCAGCGCCAGGCCCAGCGCGTAGATCTGCGCCAGCACTGCGCCCGCCAGCACCGAGGAGCCCTGCGCGACCAGGAGGGTCAGCAGCGTCCCCAAAATCGGGCCGACGCAGGCGCTCCAGCCCAGCGCAAAGGTCATACCGAAAAGGTAGCTGCCGGCAAAGGTGGCGCTGGGCCGCTCCTGCATCTGGATGCCGCTAAAGCCCTTGCCGAGCATGTTGGCTATGCCCAGGCCGATAATCAGAACTCCACCCCAGAAAGTCAGCGTGTCGCGTAGACTGCCGGTGGTGAGGATGCTGCCCAGCAAGGAAGCGCTCGCGCCGAAGAGCGTCATGGTTGTGGCCAGGCCCAGGAAGAACGCCAGCGTCATGAGCGCAACCTGCTGGCGCCTGGCCTCGAAGGTGAAGGCAAAGTAGGCCGGCAGGATCGGCAGGGTACACGGCGAGAGAAACGAAAACACACCGGCCAGAAATGTCGGCAGGGCGGCCGTCAGCACCGTGCCGATGGCGCTCTGCCCGCCGTCGATAGTATCAAGCTGTCCGCTTCGACCGGGGATGACCAGCCCAACCAGGACCAGCCCGGCGATGATCACAAAGCCAAGAGCTACCAGCAGCCGCTGAGATGGTCGTCGGCGCTGTTCTGCAACGCGCATAACATGCTCCACATAACAAGCAGTCGCGCCGATCGATCAGGTGATGCTGCTCGATCGGCACGAGCAATAATCTCTGCCTGTATTGTACCCGATCGCTATGATAACTTGCTTACTTTGGCTCTTCGTTCTGCTCATCGAAGCGATTCTGCGGCTCCAGTGGGGCGTCTTCACTTGATCGCTGCGCCAGCGCGTCGAGCATGTACGCTCCCATGTGTCCCCAGCGTGACCACACAAGCGCCCCGGCGACCAGGCTCAGCGCGAGTAAAGGCGCTAACAGTCGCTTGATCTAGCTGATCCAATCCAAGCGCTGTGAGCTCGAAGCGGTCGGTTTGGTTGTTGTTGCACGCCTGGCTTGTGCTGCCGGACTTGGACTCGTGATCGGCCGTGCTGTGGGCGTGGATGTTGGTGTGGCGGTCGGCGGCGGCGCCTGGTTGAAGGTTCCACGCGTCGGCGGGGTGTTGCGCTGCCAGCCGCCGCCATGCACGGGATAGCGACTCAGGGTTGTGTCCGGCGCGGTCGACGTGTAGCTAAGCATATCGGCGAAGCTGCCGTCGGGACGCCGCAGCCGCAGGAGGTTGCCGCGAAGCTGATCCAGGTCTGTGGCTTCGACAACCAGGAATCCATGCGCGTCCAATGTTGTATCAGCTGGAAAGACGAATGGCGGCGTTTCGGGATCGTCGTCGTCGAGCGGCCAGCCCTCGATCGATTGGGGCTGGTCGTGGGTGTTGTACAGCTCGATCCAGGCAAGCCTGGGTCCGATCTCGCTGAAGATTACGCGTGTGGCGCCTGAGCCTGTTGATTGCGCCCGCGCGCTGGCGGCGCTTCCACTCGGCGTGCGCTCCTC
>DASWTW010000570.1:0-13018 GCA_036401895.1 Herpetosiphonaceae bacterium
CGATCAGCAGCGAGTTGTCGAAGAGCAGCGCGCCGCTGCGCACCAGCAGCGCCTCGATGAACAGGAAGTACATCACAAACGCCGCGTAGGCCAGCCAGATCGCCAGGTAGTGGCGCGGCCACCAGCGATGACGCAGCCCGTAATAGAAGATCAGCGGCGGCAGCGCCAGCAGCGGCCCACCGCCGATCAACAGCCCCCAGGGAATCGTGAAGCGGCCCAGCAACTCCAACCCGGCGGCATCCATCGGCCGGATCTGATACACGCGCTGCCAGATCGGGAGCAGCAGCATGACCATATGCCCCGCGAAGAGCATCAGCAGGTAGCGAAACGAGCGCTCGCGCCACAGTAAGAAGAGCGCGAACAGGTAGCAGATAACGGTTATCAGCACAAGCGAGGTGGACATGGGCGGCTCCTGCGAAGAAGGTAGTCGCAAATGAAGCGCATCTGTGACGACGCGCCGGGACAGCAAAATGACGATGCGCCGGCTGCGCAGCCGCCATGATCAAACAACTAGCCAACCGGCAGTCGTCTAAACCCTAGAATCGTAGCGCACCTGATCAGTGCGCAATAAGCGCTGCAAGGGCTTGATCTTCAAAACCCTTGCAGCGTGCGCGTCGATGCCCTGTGTGTCTGCTCACAACACGGGGAGAGTCAGGCATCGGGCGCGTATAGCTGTAGCTGTCCATCGACCAGCATCAGCAGCTGGTCGGTGAGTGGATGGGATTGGGTCTGCGCATCCACCTCGATCTGCGCGCGCACCTGGCTAAAGACCCGCTGATCCGCATCCGAGAAAGCGATCAAAAAGTCGCGATTGGGCACGCCAAAGACCGTCGTGCCGGGCATCCGCGCCACAAAATCGGCGAACAGCTCAGGCAGCAGCAGCCGCGTCGCGTCGTAGCCGTCGGTGCCGTTGAGGATCAGCAGCGCCGACTTGCCCGAGCCGATCATGCCGGGATACGGCTTCCAGGGCTTCCCGCGCAAATTCTCGAGCGCCTGCCAGTACAGCGTCGGCTCGGTGATGCCCCACTTGGCCAGATGCTCCTCGTTCAGATACACCACGCTCTGGCCCTCGTCGATCACATAGGTGACCATCAGATCGGCTACCAGCGGGCGATACACCACCAGCGGCAGATTCTGCGCGCGCAGCTCGCTCAGCAGCGCCAGCGGCTTGAGCATCGGCATGACGCGATCGAGCAGCCGATCAAGATCGTCCTCGCTGCGATCCACGGGCTGGTCCAGCAGCGCCTCCTTGAGCGCCAGCCAGACCTCCTCGATCCGCTCGGGCGACGCGAGATAGGCGTTGTAGAAGCTTTCGAGATCGCCCACGATCTCACGGCCGCGCACACGCAGGCTCAGCGTCAGCTCGCCGATGCCGACGATCTCGACCTCGGGCTCGGCCGCCAGCACTTGCGCCGCCGCCTGCGTAAACTCTACCGGAGACCATACTATTTCGCTCATGGTTATGCTTCCCGAGTCGCGCCGACCGGCGATTGCCAGGCCACTTTGAGCGCCGTGATCGACTCGCGCAGCGCCTCGCCGCCGTCCAGCCCTTCGATGCATAGCTCGGGCTCGGCCACGACAAAGCCCAGCAGCCGCACCTCGACGCCTTCCATCAGACTGCCGAACGCGTCGCCGTCGCCGGGCCGCACCTCGACCAGAAAGCGCGACGGTGTTTCGCTGAAGAGCAGGATCGCGTCGTCGTCGCAGTCTTCATCCACGATCATCGACGAGAGCGCCAGGTCGAGTCCCAATCCGCTGCCGATCGTCATCTCTGCCGCCGCGACCGCAAGGCCACCCTCGCTGAGATCGTGGCAGGACTGAACCAGGCCGGCCTGGATCGCGCTGTGCAGCGCCCGGACGGTGCGCCGGGCCTGGATCAGATCCACGCGCGGCACGTTCGCGCCCAGCTGATCTTGCAGCAGCAGGTAGTGCGAGCCGCCCAGCTCGTTGCGCGTGCGCCCGATCAGATAGATCAGATTGCCTGGCTCTTTCAGCTCACCGGTCACGGTCTTTGCCACGTCGGGCACCACCGAGAGCGCCGAGATCAGCAGCGTCGGCGGGATCGGCATGCGCTCCCCGGAGGCGTCGCGGTACTCGTTGTTGAGCGAGTCTTTGCCCGAGATGAACGGCGTGCTCCACTCGCGGGCGACAGCGGCGCAGCCCGCCGAGGCGCGAACTAGCCCGGCCAGTCGCTCGGGAACGCGGGGATCGCCCCAGCAGAAATTGTCGAGCAGCGACGTGTGGTAGGGATCGCCACCGACCGCCACGACATTACGCATCGCCTCGTCGCAGCATGCCAGCGCCATCCAGTAGGGATCGAGCAGCCCGTAGCGCGGATTGACGCCACAGCCGATTGCGACACCGGTAGCCGCCGTGTGCCGGGGCTGGATCACCGCCGCGTTCGTGGGCGCGTCGCCGGTCTTGCCGCCGAGCGGACCCTGGACCGTGCGGCCCTGCACGAGATGATCGTAGGTGCGCACAATCGGCTCTTTGCTGGCAATGTTGGGATGCGCCAGCAGCGCCAGCAGCGCCGAGCGCAGCGACTGTGGCCGCGCGTCGATGGTGATGCTGCCGCTGGGACTGAGCGGCGACCAGACCGCCTCCATCTCGCGCTGCGGACGGTCGTCATGGAGAAACGCCATCTGAAGATCGACCAGCGACTGGCCCTGGTAGCTGACATGCAACCGCCGATCGTCGGTAAACGTGCCGATCACCGTGGCCTCGACATCTTCGGCCGCGCACAGATCCAGAAACGCCTGGAGCGTCTCGGGTTGCACCGCCAGCACCATGCGCTCCTGCGCCTCGCTGACCCAGACTTCCCAGGGCTGCAATCCGGCGTACTTGAGCGGCACATTCGCTAGCTCGACGCTCACACCGGTTTTCTCGCCCATCTCGCCGACCGCCGACGACAGACCGCCGGCGCCGCAGTCAGTGATCGCGCGGTAGAGCCGGGCATCGCGCGCCTGAAGCACCACGTCGATCACGCGCTTCTCGGTGATCGGATCGCCGATCTGCACCGCCGCGCCGACCAGCTCGGCCGTCTCGTGCGTCAGCTCCTCGCTGGAAAACGTCGCGCCGTGGATGCCGTCACGCCCGGTCCGCCCGCCGATCACCACCACCGCATCGCCGGGCTGCGTGCCGGTCAGATGCTGATCGCGGCCCGACAGGCCGACCGTGCCGCAGAAAACCAGCGGATTACGCGTGTAGCCCTCGTCGTAGAGCACCGCGCCGGCCACAGTGGGAATGCCCAGCTTGTTGCCGTAGTCGCGCACACCGGCCACTACGCCCTCGGCGATGCGCTGCGGATGCAGTACGCCCTCGGGCAGCGCGTCATGCGGCATATCCTGCGGCCCGAAGCAGAGCACATCCAGGTTGGCGATCGGCTGGCCCGACACGCCCAGAATATCGCGCACCACGCCACCGACGCCGGTATTCGCGCCGCCAAAGGGCTCCAGCGCCGATGGATGGTTGTGTGTCTCGACCTTGAACGAGACCGCGTCGTCGCCGATCAGCACGATGCCGGCGTTGTCGACAAAGGCCGACAGCAGCCAGGGCGGATCGATGCGGCGCGTCTCGGCCATGAAAAAGGTTTTGAGCAGCCCGTCGATGGTTTGGGGAATGCTGGGTCCGTCCGGCTCGCTCTCGGTCTCTGAGTAGGCGATGCGCGCCTTGAACGTTTTGTGCGAGCAGTGCTCCGACCAGGTCTGGGCCAGCGTTTCAAGCTCGCCGTCGGTCGGATCGCGATCGGCCTCGCGAAAATAGCGCTGGATCGCCTGCATCTCCCGGAGATCGAGCGCCAGCACGCCGTCGCGACTGATGCGCATCAGCTCGGCATCGTCGGCGGCTCGCAGCGGCACCGTGGCGATGCGCGGCTCCTGCGGCGGTGGCGGCTCGATCAGCTTATTGTAGAAGGCCGCACTGGCTGAGGTGTCGTCGGGCAGCGAGATCAGCGCCGCCTCGACCAGATCGTTAGCCAGCAGCTCAAAAGCCAGCTCTTCGACTGACTCGTAGGCCAGATCGCCGCGCAGATACACGCGCCGCAGCGTGCGCACGCTGTCCAGCCCGCCGATTCCGGCCCGCTTCGCGCCGAGGTGTACGCTCTCGCCCTCGTTATCGGTCACGCCGGGACGGTAGGCCACGTCGATCGCCCAGGTAGCATCGGGATCGGTCGGCTCAAGGGCGTGCAGCGCAAACGAGTGCGCCGCCGAAAGGATCGGATCGGTCAATAGCTCGGTCGCGATCTGCGCAACCGCTGCATCGTCCAGGTCGCCGGCCAGCAGATAGCGTCGCTCCTCATAGGCGCTGTGCAGTTGGAGGCCCAGCGCGGCGTGAGCGGCGGCGATCAATTGGCGATCGTCGCTCGGCTGTTGCGGACGAACCACGACGAGGAAGGAACCCATGAATATCTCTCCACTGATCTTATGCGCCGCGATTGTACGCGAGCGCGGTAGCGCTGTCAAAGCTGATCCCGTGTTCAGATTCTCGCCGGAACTAGGCGATCGACTGGCCGATCAGCAGCCAGATCAACCCGGCCACACCGCCGCCAACCAGCGATGACAGCAGATTTACCCAATCGTTATCGAGCCAGGCCCAGCCGCGCAGATGCTCGGTCGCGGTGCCGCAGCGATGGACCGCGCGCTCGGTCTCGACCTGGCAGCGCGGGCAGAAGCGCATCGCCTGTGCTGTCGCGCCCAGCAAGCTATCTGCCAGCGATCCCGCCGTGCCGCCCAGCAGCGCCGCCAGGATCGGCGCGCCCCCCTGCCGGCCTTCCAGCAGCCACAGCGCAAGGTAGGCCGCCACACCGATCAACAGCGATCCGGCGACCGTCGCCAGCAGTCCCAGCGGCGTGATCCCACCCGACGTGCCCACGCTGACCTGGCGCCCGCTGGTGATCAGCCGGGGCGCGCTGCTGCTCAACGTGCCGACCTCGGTGGCCCAGGTGTCGGCGGTGACGGTGGCCAGCACGCCCAGCGCAGCGGCAAAGATCCACGGCTGCGGCGTGACGGCGTACAGCAGCGCCAGAGCCGCAACCGCGCCGCCGTTCGCCATCGTCTGCGCCCAGTCGCGCTGCTCGGTCTTGGCGAACTTGTCGGCGGCAATCTGCTCTTTCGCGGCACGACGCCAGTGCGAAAGCGCCGAAGAAGTCACGAAAAAGACGACTACCAGAATACCCCAGCTCCAGCCGCCCAGACCTGCCGCCGCCGTGCCCACCACGATCGCGCCGAGCCAGCCGCTGAGCGTGAGCGAGCGCCGCCAGTAGCCCAGCCCGCCGATCAGGGCGCTGAGGCCAAAGCTGAGCACGAGACGCAGCGGATCAAACATGATTACCGAAAGCTGACTGAATGATCATCGGCGGCATATCAGGCATCGATTCATGGCGGCAAAGCTGGCATACATGTTGCTTATAGCTCACTCCCGTCAGGATAGCACAAGCGCTATTCTTCATCAAAGGAAGGAGCGGGAGCATGGGCTCACGATATTTCGCACTCGTAGTCGGTATCGTTTATCTATTGGTCGGACTGCTCGGCTTTATCGGGCCACTCAGCGCCTACAACGGGCCGGATCTGGCTGTCGCCGCAGGGGCCGGCAATCTCCTGGGCTTGTTCCCGATCAATATTCTGCACAACATCGTGCATCTCGCGATCGGCGCGTGGGGTATTGCTTCGTACCGCAGCATCAGCGGCTCGGTTGCGTTTGCGCGCGGCCTGGCGATCTTCTATGGACTGCTGGCGATTCTGGGCCTGCTGCCTGCGCCGCTTAGCACCACCTTTGGCCTGATTCCGATTCACGGCGCGGATGTCGCGCTGCACGCCGTCACGGCGTTGATCGCGGCCTATTTTGGCTTCATGGCCAACCGCAACCCCGAGTTCGTGGACGCGTCGCGCCGCCGCTAGATGCGAAGTCAGTGCTCTTCCCCGCCGCTGACTCAACCATTCCAGTTTGGAAAGGGCGTAGGATGCTACGCCCTTTCGATTTATTTTCGCTACTTAGCCTGCTCCCTGGCCTCGATCTCTCTGCTGGCCGTCTCCAGCGCCTGAAGCGCCGCCTCCAGCTCCGTGCCGATGCGCTCCTCGATCATCCGCTGCGGGATCAGCTTGGCAAACCGGCCCAGCATGCGCGGAACCTGGGTCATCACGCGCACAACCGCCTCGCTGCCCTCGTTGGCGGCGGCGATCGTCCAGCGCGCGTCGATCTCCATCGGCTGGACCGCCACAAAGCGCACGCCGTCTTCCAGCATTCGCGCTTCGCCCTCGACGCGCTGCGTGCCGAATTTGCCAAGCCGCAGCAGCACAGCGATCCGGGCGCGATTTTCATTACGCGACAAGACATCGACACGATCGGCGCGCGGCATCAGCCGCTGGAGCTGCTCAATATCCGACAGTACAGCGCGAACACGCTCGGCGGGCAGGTCGATGTTTCGCTTGCGTTCAACGGTAATCATCCTGCTCCTTCTCCCATAATAGGTGACCAATCGAGCTATGAGCTTACTTTACATCTCCTGCTTTGATAGCAGCTTTCACACGGGCCACAAAATCCGCAGGCGTCAATGTTCCTCCAAAGATCTGGGAGGTACGGGCTCGATCTGATGCCGTAACAACCCTGCCATCGATCAAGAGACGGCTATACCCAGCATAGAGTAGGCCATAGGTCTGATGATCTGGATTTTGTGTCAGAAACAAGAGATAGCGATCGCCTTCCTGAGCCATCGGTAACGCAGAATCACTCTCGGTCACCTGATTATTTTGTGACCGACTATCTGGCATACGCAAGGTCAGGGGTTTTTCCAAACGAATCGTTCCGTCGTCCTTAAGGGCTTGTTCGACTCTGACGTGTATATCCACAAACGGCCAATCATCGGCAGTACCCGATGAGGTCACCTGTCCATTCTGATCATAGCCAAGCAATGAACCCTCATTCACTATGGGGCCGATGGTTCCAATAGCTATAACGTCAGCTGACTGCGTAAGCTCCTCAATGGTCTGTGGTGGACGAGGCCAGATGCTTACATCGTGATCCTGATCTGATGCTTGGAATTGTATTACAAGTAAAGCGGACAGCACGCCACTTAGAGCCACTAGACAAAGGATAGCTATGTGTTTGAATCGAGGGTACGTCGAAGGCTTCATTGATGGCTCCTTATCCGGGATAGCTCAAGCAGAGTTAATACCAGCTATTGATCGTATTCTTATCGTGTGCCTGTAGGGCATTGTAATACAGCGTACATCCCCCTGGTACCATAACGCTTACTTCATTACAATCGCCATGGGCCATCCCAAAGATGTGTCCTGTCTCATGTTTCATAACGAATACAGCATTACCATCAAGAAAATCCCGGACAGATGCGTTGATGTTGAGGTAAATCGTTCCGCCGTTGGCTTTGCTGGTAGTAGTATTGCACTGACCTGTTAACGCTCCATTCGATAGGTTAGCGCAGTAGGTTGTAGTTGCCGAGACAGTACGGCGGGCAATCGCTCGCGCTAGTGGAAAACCCGTTCCACGATCATCCTGGCGGAAACATATCCCATAGAGCTGACAGGTATAGAAAGAACTTACTGTAAGATCTGTACTGATATCATAATCAGCAATCGTCTGACCAATCGCATTGCTGTAGTTGGTATTAATGTTGCTTACCAGAACATTAGCGCCTGGCTCAAAGCGATACCCGAGATCGTGCGCTTGTACAGACTTCCCGATCAAAAGCGTTAAGGCAAAAGCCAAACCGAAAATGATCGTGTGGACACGAAGTGTTGCGGAAGATGAAAACATGATCGTGTTCCTATGTTCGATTGACGAGCCTCACTGGCTCACATCCTAACAAAGTAGCTAAGAGCTGTGAGCACTACTTTTCCGCGACATGCACCGCAACCGCGCCCAGGCCCAGCAATTTGAAGCGTACGCGTTTCCAGCCCGCCGCCTTGAGCAGATCGCACAGGTGCTCCGGTGGCGGAAAGCGCTCCGCCGACTGCGGCAGATAGGTGTAAGCCTCGCTGTTACCGCCCAGCAGCGCGCCGATCAGCGGCACGATGCGGTTGAAATACAGCTGATGGCCCCAGCGCACCAGCGCATTGCGCGGGCGGGCCACTTCCAGACAGACCATCCGCCCGCCCGGCTTGGTCACGCGATGCATTTCACGCAGCGCGCCCATCAGATCCGCCACGTTGCGCATGCCGAACCCGGTTGTGATCGCGTCGAACGAGTTGTCGGGAAAGGGCAGACACATGGCATCGCCGCCGACGTACGCGCCGCGCCCGCCCGACGCGTCGACTTTGCTCTCGCCGGCCTGCATCATCGGCAGACAAAAATCCGTGCCGATCACCAGCGCGTCGGGCATGGCTCCATGCAAGATGGGCAGAAAATCCCCGGTGCCGGTCGCCACGTCCAGCGCGCGACGCTCGCCCAGCCAGTGCTGCGATGTTACCTGCGCGACGGCGAAGCGCCGCCAGCCTTGATCCAGGCCAAACGTCATCAGCCGATTCATGAAGTCGTAGCGCGCCGCGATCGCCGAGAACATGCGGTTCACATAGATCGGTTTTTGATCAGTAGATGGTAAAACAGACAAATCTATCCTCGCAGAAGAAGAACCTAGAACTAAGAACCTAGAACCAAGAGCAGAATATCGCTATTGTTCAATGATATTGATGCTCGCTTGTTCCTTTGTTCTTCAATTCTGATTATGCCATAGTCTTGGTCACGCCGTGAATTCTTGCAACAAAAAGTGCAGGCGGTTGCCACATCGCGCTGCGTGGTCCAGCCTGCACGGTCTATAACAACATCCGCGCTCAATCCAGCTCAATTCCGCTCCACTGCTGCGCCTCGTCCAGCTCGCTGGCCACGCCCAGTGCCACCAGCGCCCGCGCCGCCACAAAATCGACAACCTCGTCGATAGTGGTCGGGCGCTGATAAAAGTTGGGCATCGGCGGCACGATGCGAATGCCACGCTGTGAGAGCGTCAGCAGATTCTGCAAATGCACCGTGGAGAGCGGCGTCTCGCGCGGCACGATCACTAAGCGGCGGCTTTCTTTCTGCGTCACATCGGCGGCGCGCAGCAGAAGATTGGTAGCAAAACCGGCCGCCAGAGCCGCAACCGTGCCCATCGAGCAGGGAATGATCAGCATGCCCTGGACCGGGTACGAGCCGCTGGCGATCGTGGCGGCCTGGTTGTTCGGGTTGTGCTCGGTGATCAGCCCGCTCTCCTGCCAGCGCCTCACGGCGTCGGCCCAGCTGGTGCCGGTCTCCTGCTTCCACACAATCCGCGCCGAGGGCGTGCTCACCAGCTCGACCGGCTGCTGACGCTCCAGCAAACGCTCGATCGCACGATTGGCCAGCAGCGCACCGCTTGCGCCGCTTACGCCGACAATTACTGGATAGCGCTTTCCACTCGGCATAGATCGTCCAGCGCTAGCGTGTGGCGTCGTCTTGCTCAAAGTCGGCGATCTGCCCGCCGTTGGGCGGCGCGCCGGTCCAATCATCAAGCCTCTGCTCCGCAGCTGAGCGCTCAGGTGCTCGCTCAGGCTCAACCACAACCGGGCTGGGAGCGGGATCGAACGACGGCTCGGCAGAGCTTGTAGACTGTGCGGCACGGCTCCAGGATGGCGGCGGGAAGATCCGCGCTTTGCCCGTGTACGGAGGACGTACGCTCACCGGACTCGTCGGCCGGCTCACGGGCTGGCGCTGGAGTGGCTCGCGCTCGACGGTAGCGGCAGCAGGAATGCTCACCGGCTCGCCGGTCTCGTCAGGCCACTGCGCCAGCAGCTGTGCCCACTCATCGCGCAGCTCTTCGCGCCGGGCGGCGTAGTAAATATGATCGATGCCTTCCTCGTCGCGATAAACCAGATCCACCTGCGAGCGCATCGGGCGCATGTAGCCGAGGTTGCCCCACCAGCGCACGCTGCTTTCGTCAAGCTGCTTATCGATCTGATGCATCCGCGCCGCGTACTCGCGTACCGAGCCTTCTTTCAGCTCTTCGGCTCGCCAGGGAGCGCTGATCTCGCCGTTGCGCAGATCGCGGAACGAGATTCGGCGAATCCCGTCGACGTCGATCGAGTCGTTGACGACCTCGATTCCGGTTCGCGGACGCAGCACATGAATGAAGCGTATCCAGGCATCCGACAGCTTCTCGCGCGGCACCTGACGATATTCTTCATAGCCCTCGCTGTTGGCGTGCTTCATCGCGATGTCAAAGAAAGGCTCAAACGAGCCGGAGCGGGTGATCGCCCAGATGCCGCCACGCCCACGCCAGCGCCACTTGCGATCACCAAAGGATCGATCGGGAGCGATCGGCGTCATGACTGGCCGTTCCAGAGTCTCGGAGCGCACAGGCGGCTGGATGCGCTCGCGCTCTTCGATGGCGGGGCGAGCATCTCGGCCATTGAGCGGGCGCGGCTTCTCGCTCAGCGTGGGCAACTCGGGCTCGGGAGCGTCAGCGCCATCTGGGGAGCGCAGATCGCCCAGCAGCACATTCCAGGACTCGCTCAGGCCCCAGTCGCTGACGCCATAAAAGATATGATCGATCACGCCGTTGGCATCGCGATGCACCAAGTCGAACTTGGTGCGGCCGCCCTGCTGGTAGGCGCGCAGCAGGCCCAGACGCCCGGTCCAGCGCACCTGGGAATAAATATCCATGCGGCCTTCGCGCAGATCTTCATGCCGGGCGATCGCGTACTGCCACAGGCCCTGTGCCCGATCCCGCGAAACACCAGGCGTGGTGCGCAGATCGCGGATCTCGTACAGCCATTCGCCGTTGCGACGCTGCGCATCCACAATCTCTACTCCCGAGCGCGGCAGCTCAAGGTCTTGCCCGTTGTCAAGCGGCGATGTCGCGCCACCAGCCAGCGCCCGCCGCGCCAGCTGCACAATCTCACCGCGTGTCGCCGGGACGGTCTCTGCGCCGCGGCGAACGTAGAGCGCGCCCTCGCGGGTCACATACGGCGGCAGCTGCGAGGCGCTGACCTCAACTCGAATCACGTCGTGGCCTTCGTAGCGCAGCAGCTCAAGCGACAGCATCGGCACCGGCTCGATGTTCTGCTCGACGGCTGTGCGCAGATTCGCGGCTACCTGCTCCGGCCGAGCAACGCCCTGCACCGCTCCGGGCGCCTGCTCCATGGCGCCGATCACTAGTGTGCCGCCGCCGGTATTGCTGAGCGCGGCAATATCGCGCACCAGCAGATCCAGGCTATCGGTTACGCTGCGCAAAATCTGGCGCTCAGTCGATTGTCCGAAGCGCAGCTGATCGATCTCCCACTGCTTCTGGTCACGCTTGGGCACGCGGATATGGTCGAAGTTTTGCGATTGCAGCAGCTCGCGCAGCGCCGCGAAGGTCGGCTCTTCCAGCAGCGCCTCGAAGTAGCGATCGCCGATGCCGTGCTTATGTGTCGCGTCGGTGCCGGTGGGAGCGCGCCGCACGCGATGCGCATCCGAGCCCTGAACGCAGAACATCGGACGCTCGTAGTGCTCAGTCTTGCCGTTATAAAACGCGGGATTGGTAAATGTTCCGTGGTCGGTATAAAAGTTGATGAACTCGATCGCGTGCAGAAACGGGCTTTGCGTCGCGGCGATGCGTGCCTGGCCGCTGGTGCCCATGCGCAGCGTCTCGGTGATCACGCCGGCCGGGCCGTTCGCGTGGGCCGCGATCACGATGCCACCGGCCCGCGCAATAATCTCGTAGGCATCGGTGACATGCTCGGTGTCGGGAACGCTGGTCGTGCCGGCCTTGAGCTTGTCGGGCGCAACGCCAAGCTGGAGCAGCGTAGCCTCGATCACACCGATCGGCGTAGCCGGAGCAAACACGCCGAGAACATGCGCACCATAATGGGTAGTAAACTCAAAACCGGGAAGAACAGTAATCTTTCGTAACAGCCGGTAATACTCGTCAAGCTGCTGATGATCGGCGGGTGTTGCGCGGCGAGTGCGCTCAAGCTGTTCTAAAAACTCAACCTCTCGTTGCATCCGCTCATAACCGGCGACAGTATTATGGTCGGTAAACCCTATAATCTCTAAGCCTCGCCGATCCGCCTCGCGTAAAATGTCCAGAAAGGTAACGTCTGCTTCTGCGTAATCTTCCGATGCGGGAGTGTGAATATGGAGATCAACACGGACCCAATGCTTTTGCTCATTCTTCGATGGCAATGCCATTTGCAAACCTCATAATAAAGAGAGAAAGAGAGAATCGTCTTTTTCCTGCAATTCTACTTTTTGTG
This sequence comes from Herpetosiphonaceae bacterium, assembly GCA_036401895.1. Taxonomy (GTDB): domain Bacteria; phylum Chloroflexota; class Chloroflexia; order Chloroflexales; family Kallotenuaceae; genus LB3-1. The sequence goes on from DASWTW010000570.1 coordinate 12,198, forward strand.
AAGAGTCTTGATTCTCGACGTTTCGTATTGCGTTATCTAATTGTCGCTGGCGCGTTGGCCGGTCACACCTCCTGCATGTATGCCCGACATAGCAATAGCGTGAGCACACATAACATTTGTATAATGCCTCAGTGCCTATCATACCCTAAAGCCCGACTTCGGGCAATGATTTAGGAGGCCTAAACTTTTTCCATTTAAGCGCAAAATACCCCCTTGGAAGTGGTGAAAACAAGTTCACAACCGGCGTTTGACAAGCTCAAAAGAGCGTGGTATATTTGCCCTCGCTGTCGACGAGCAGTGTACTTAGAGCGCCGACGTAGCTCAATTGGCAGAGCAACGGTTTTGTAAACCGTAGGTTGTCGGTTCGATTCCGACCGTCGGCTCCAGGATAAATCAGGGGTCGGTTCCAGAGTGGCCAAATGGGGCGGACTGTAACTCCGCTGGCGTACGCCTTCGCTGGTTCGAATCCAGCCCGGCCCACCAGACTTATCCTTCGCACGCGTGGGTGCCTTTGTAGCTCAGTAGGTAGAGCACGTCTTTGGTAAAGACGAGGTCACGGGTTCGAGTCCCGTCAAAGGCTCCAACCAACATTTGACTACCTTTCCACACCGATCCCTGGGGGATCTTTTTAGTTTGGAGTGTTTTTCACTCCAGGAGGATGACTAAAGCATGTCACGCGTAAAGTTTGAGCGAACCAAGCCGCATTTGAACGTGGGCACCATCGGACACGTGGACCATGGCAAGACCACGCTGACGGCGGCGATCACCAAGACGCTGTCTTTGAAGGGTGGCGCGCAGTTCCTGGATTATGCCGACATCGA
>DASWTW010000571.1:0-2566 GCA_036401895.1 Herpetosiphonaceae bacterium
CGCGTTCAAGGTGCTGCTGTATCGCGACAGTCACCAGGCCGACCTGGCGGTGGGCACGCCGATCGCCGGACGGGTGCGCCCCGAGCTGGAAGCCCTGATCGGCTTCTTCGTCAACACCCTCGTGCTGCGCACCGATCTGACGGGCGCGCCCAGCTTTGCGGAGCTGGTGGCGCGCGTGCGCGCGACCTGTCTGGACGCCTATGCCCACCAGGATCTGCCGTTTGAAGTCGTGGTGGACGCGCTCCAGCCTGAGCGCGATCTGAGCCGCCAGCCGCTGTTTCAGGTCATGTTTGCCTTCCAGAATACGCCACGCACACCGATCGCTCTCCAGGATCTGACACTAGAGCCACTTCGTCTCGACCAGCAGAGCGCCAAGTTCGATCTGACTCTGACGCTGAGCGAGACGGCGCACGGCTTGGTGGGAGGGCTGGAATATCGCACGGATCTGTTTGAGTCCGCGACCGTCGAGCGTCTAGCGATGCAGTTCCGCACGCTCTTGGAGGCGGTGGTCGTCGATGCGCTGCAGCGGATCGACCGCCTGCCCCTCCTCACCGAGGCCGAACGCCACCAGCTCCTCTTTGAGTGGACTGCGACCGCCGCGCCTATCCCCTCCGCGCACAACCTGCCTGATCTTTTTGCCGAGCAGGTCGCCTCCCGACCTGATGCCGGCGCCGTGTTCGACGCCGAGCAGGGCCTGACCTACCGGCAGCTCGATGCGCGGGCCAACCGCCTGGCGCGGCATCTGCACGTCCTCGGCGTCCGGCCGGAGTCCCGCGTGGGCGTATGTCTGCCCCGCAGTGTGGACATGGTGGTCGCGCTGCTGGCGGTCCTCAAGGCGGGCGGTTGCTATGTGCCGCTCGATCCCGCCTATCCCCAGGCGCGGCTCCACTTCATGCTCAGCGATGCCCAGGTGAGCGTGGTGCTGACGCAGCAGGCGCTGCGCGACCAGGTGTTCGCGACGACCGCGCAGCTGTGCTGCCTCGACACGCTGGTGCTTGATGACTATCCTGACGCCCCACCGCCCGTCCGGGTCCTGCCCGACAATCTGGCGTATGTTATCTACACCTCCGGCTCGACCGGGCAGCCCAAGGGCGTGCTCGGCACGCAGCGCGGCGTGGTGAACCGCGTGCAGTGGATGTGGCGCGCCTATCCGTTTGCGTCCGACGAACGCTGCTGCCAGAAGACGGCCGTGAGCTTTCTCGACTCGGTCTGGGAGATCTTCGGGCCGCTGCTGCACGGGGTGCCGCTCAGCGTGATCGATGATGAGGTGGTCCGAGATCCGGCGCTGCTGGTCGGCACGCTGGCGGAGCAGCGCATCACGCGCCTTGTACTGGTACCGTCGCTGCTGCGCGCGATCCTCGACGCCCATCCACGGCTACAGGAGCAGCTGCCGCAGCTGACCTGCTGGGTGTCCAGCGGCGAGGCCCTGCCGCCGGATGTGGCGCGGCGCTTCGCCGAGCAGATGCCGCACGCGACATTGCTCAACCTGTACGGCTCGTCTGAGGTGGCGGCGGACGCGACCTGCTGCGAGGTGCGGCAGCTTGGGGAGCGCGAGCCGGTGTTGATCGGACGCCCGATCGCGAACATGGCAGCCTATGTGCTGGACCGCCAGCTGCAGCCAGTGCCGATCGGCGTTCCCGGCGAGGTGTACATCGCTGGCGTGGGGCTGGCACGGGGCTATCACCACCGGCCCGATCTGACCGCCGAGACGTTCGTGCCCCATCCATTCAGCCAGACCTCTGGGGCGCGGCTGTACCGTACGGGCGATCTGGCACGCTGGCGACCCGATGGGCAGCTCGAGTACCTGGGACGGACGGATGCGCAGGTGAAGCTGCGCGGTTTCCGCATCGAGCTGGGCGAGGTCGAAAGCGCGCTCTTGGAACATCCCGACGTGCGTGAGACGGTGGCGCTCATGCGCGAGGACCGGCCTGCGGGCGTGTCACCGGTGCAGCGGATCGTCGCGTATATCGTGCCGGATGCACAGCACGACCGGCAAACGCCGACACCGTCTGTCCTCCGCGCATTTCTCCAAGCGCGGCTCCCCAGCTACATGGTGCCATCGGCGTTCGTGGTCTTGGATGCGCTGCCGCTCACGCCGAGCGGCAAAATCGATCGTCGGGCATTGCCCACGCCCGATCTGACCATTGCGGCGGACATGGCGTTCATTGCTCCGCGGACACCACTGGAGGAGCTGATCGCGGGGGTGTGGGCGGCAGTACTTGGCTTGGAGCGCGTGGGTGTCCACGACACCTTCTTCGCGCTGGGCGGGCACTCCCTGCTGGCGACCCAAGTGATCAGCCGCCTTCGTCAGGTGACCGGACGGGATCTGCCGCTGCGGTTGCTCTTTGAGGCCCCCACGATCGCCCAGTTCGTGGAGTACCTCGGCAGCAGCGGCATGCGTGCCGAGGTGCCGCTGCTGCCCGTGCCGCGCGATGGTCGACCGCTACCGCTCTCGTTTGCCCAGCAGCGGCTGTGGTTTCTCCACCAGCTGGAGCCCGGCAGCACCGCCTACCATCTGCCGACCGTGGTCCGCCTCCGTGGCACGCTTGATGTCGCCGCGCTGCAG
>DASWTW010000572.1:0-7926 GCA_036401895.1 Herpetosiphonaceae bacterium
TGTCACTTACCGGGCTATACTGCACAAACATCGTCATCAAAGTGATCCAAACATTGTCGGCAATCATGCTCAACCCAACGCAGGCGTCACGCATTGTCGGCAATCATGCTCAACGGGCAGTATTGTCGGCAATCGTGCCCACTTTGCCTGGACCTGACCCCTCGCGTCCGCTATCCTTGCGCAGCAGCATCGGTTGTCGCTGCGGGAGGGCATATGGCGGGCAGGAGTTTGGATCTCATGGACCTTCGGGATTTGGTACGCCGCTTGCGCACCACCACCAACGACAGCGCCCTTCAGCGCGACACCGGCCTCAATCGCCGCACCATTCGGCGCTATCGCGCCTGGGCGGCCCAGCAGGGTCTCCTCGACGGCCCGCTGCCACCCATTGAGGAACTGGCGCACCTCGCGGCGCAGACCCTCCAGCCACCGGCACCACCGCAGACGGTCTCCTCGGTGGAACCCTATCGCGCCCAGGTGCTGGAGCTGCACGCAGCAGGGGTCGAAGGGGCCGCGATCTACCAGCGGCTGCGGGAACGCGGTTTCACCGGCTCGCTGTCGGCGGTCTATCGCTTTCTCCACCAGTTGCGCCCAGCAGAGCCGGAGGCGACGGTCCGCGTCGAAACCCCGCCCGGTCAGGAGGCCCAGGTCGATTTCGGCTACGCCGGGCGCATGCTGGACCCGGCGAACGGTCAGCTGCGCAAGGCGTGGGCCTTTGTCATGGTGCTGGCCTGGAGCCGCTTCATGTACGTCGAGTTCGTCTGGGATCAGACCGTCGCGACCTGGCTGCGGCTGCACCGGCAGGCGTTCGAGTTCTTCGGCGGCGTGCCGCGCCGCGTCGTGCTCGACAACCTCAAGGCTGGTGTGACACACGCCTGTTTCGACGACCCGCAGATCCAGTACGCCTACCGCGAGTGTGCTGAGCATTACGGCTTTCTCATCGCGCCCTGTCGCCCGCGCACGCCGGAGCATAAGGGCAAGGTTGAGCAAGGCGGCGTCCACTATGTGAAACGCAATTTCCTGGGTGGTCGGACCCCAACGACCCTCGCGCAGGCCAATCGGGAGGTGCGTCAGTGGTGTCAGACCACGGCCGGGGAACGCATCCATGGCACCACCAAAGCGCCGCCGCTGACGCGCTTTACCGCAACCGAGCGCACGGTCCTGTTGCCCCTGCCCGTCACGCCCTACGATCTGGCGACCTGGAAAGTCGCGACCCTCCACCGTGACTGCTACGTGGTGTTCAATAACGCCTTCTACTCCGCCCCCTTTCGGCTGGTTGGGCAGCGCCTGCATGTGCGCGGCGGCAGTCAGGAGGTCCAGCTCTTTACGCACGACTGGCAGCGCGTCGCGACCCATCCGCGCGCCACGGAGCCCGGGGAGCGGCTGACCCATCCGGATCATTTGCCCCCGCAGAAGCTGCCGGGGCTGCAAATAGGAAGGGAGCCGTGTCTCGCACGTGCCACGGACATCGGTCCGGCGGCGCGTCAGGTGGTTGAGACCTTGCTGGCCGACCCGGTGGTGGACCGGCTGCGCACGGTCGGACGCATCCTGAGTTTGGCCGAGCGCGTTGGGGATGTCCGGCTGGAGGCAGCGTGCGCGCGGGCGCTGGACTACGATGCGGTCTCGCACCGCGCGATTAAAGCGATTCTTGAGCAGGGCTTGGAGCAGCCGGCAGCGCCGACGCCGACGAGTCCGCCGGCTCGGCAGTTTGTGCGCAGCGCCGCAGAGTTGTTCGGCCATCTCTTTGGAGGCATCGTATGGAACTGACGCATCACTTGACCCCGCAGTTGAAGCACGTGCGGCTCTCGGGCATTTTGGAAACGCTGGAGGCGCGCACGCGCCAAGCGGTGGATGGGAAGTGGTCCTACCAGGAGTTTCTGGCGCGGCTGGTGGAGGACGAGGTGGAACGGCGGGCGCAGAAGCAACTAGCAGTGCGGCTGCGGCGCGCCAATGTGCAGAGCACCAAGACGCTGGATGGCTTTGACTTCGGCTTCAATCCGACGGTCAACCGGCAGCAGATCCTCCAATTAGCCAGCGGCGACTACATTCGCCACAAACGCAATGTCTTGATCTGCGGACCGAGCGGGGTCGGGAAGAGTCACCTGGCCCAAGCGCTGGGCCACGAGGCGTGTCGCCAAGGCTATGACGTGGTATACACCAACACGCATAAGCTGGTGCAACACATTCATGGGGGACGCGCGGACGGGAGCTACGAACGACGGCTGGAGGGCTACCTGCGGCCGGCGGTGGTGATCCTCGATGATTTTGGGCTGCGGGCATTGAGCGCGCAGGGCGCGGAAGATCTCTACGACGTGATTAGTGAGCGCTACGAGCAGGGGAGTATCATCTTGACCAGCAACCGCGCACCGACGGAATGGCCGGAGTTGTTTGGCAATCCGCTGTTGGCCTCAGCAGGACTCGACCGGCTGGCGCACCATGCCGAAACGGTGGTGATTACCGGGCGGAGCTATCGAGCAGCAGGGGGACGGGAAAGTACGCTGACGGACCACACGCCAGACCGCTAACGGAACGGAATAATCGGGTCAGCCAGGAGCACCATTGGGTAGCTTTGCCGACAATCAATCTGGGCAGTATTGGTGAGAATCATTGAGCACTTGCGGGCGACACTTGACAGGGCATATCGCCACAAAAGTGATGTATGAGACCCATCTGACAGTGGCAGGATGGCAAGGCCGATCAGGTGCGCTCCCGCCTAGCCGCCGACGTCACCGGCTGGGAGCACGACACCGCGCTTGTTTGACAACACCGCTGGCCTCCCGTCATGCTCGCTGCTGGAACGGCACCCCCGGTCGCCCGCTTCCTCCCTACACCTCCCCTGAGCACCGCAACACTGACCGCTCGTCGTGAGTGGTCGGTGTTCGTTTCAACCCCCTTCATGAGGGTGGGACAAAACATAAGATACGCGTCGTCGGATGGTCCGCATTCGTCAGGTATTCATGCTGCTGTGGATCGCGACGATCCTTGACAGAAGATTCGGGCCGTTGGGTGTCACCAGCCGTGGTAGGATGCGTTCACCACAACCTCACCCACCACGTACTGGAGACTGTCTTATGATACGCTGTCTTCCCTCACTCCTCAAGCCCCTCGTGCGCCGGTTCCGGTGCGCCACACCGGCGTCACCGCTCCCCGCTGGCCCACGTCCGTTCCCCGTGGCAACGCCCGACCTGCCCCTTCCCGCCATCGTCGCTGCGTGTCCCGTTGCCCAGAAGTATCATGCCCTGATCGGCCCGCTGGATTGGGGCCACTTCCCCGAACGTTCCACGGACCGTCCCTGGCCGGGTCCGCGCCCGCAACTCCGTGCGCCCTTCGTCGCCGCGTACCTGGTCAAGCTCCACGAGCAGCGCCGCTCCATGGGCGATCTGCGCCGCTTCCTCAGCGAGCATCCGGCCTTGGTGTGGCTGCTCGGCTTCCCGCTCGTGCCCGATCCCGCCGCGCCGCATGGCTTCGATGTCGTCCGCAGCGTCCCCAGTCGCCGCCAGTTCAATCGGGTGTTGCGTGAATTAGCTCCAGCGGCGCTCCAGTTCTTGCTCGACAGCACCGTGACTGCCATCCGCGCCGGTCTGCCCACAGAGGTGGCGACCATATTTGGGCAGGTGATTGCTGGCGATACCAAGCACATCCTGGCCTGGGTCAAGGAAAATAATCCCAAGGCGTACGTCGGGGAAGGCCGCTACGACAAGACCCGCCAGCCGACGGGCGATCCGGACTGCACGCTCGGCGTCAAGCAGCGCCGCACCCGCAGCCCAGAGCCGGACGCGCCGCCCACCCCCACCACCGAGCCGCAGCCCGCCGCCCAGCGCGTGGCCGACGACGCCGTCTACTGGGGCTATGCCTCAGGCGTGGTTGCTACCAAGCTACCGGGCTGGGGCGAGGTCGTGCTCGCCGAACGCACGCGCCCCTTCAACGAGAGCGACATCAGTTATTTCCTGCCGCTCATGACCCAAACTGAGCGTCGACTTGGCTTCGCGCCGGCCTACGGCGCATGGGACACGGCCTTCGATGCCTTCTATGTCCACGACTACTTCCACGATGCCGGCGGCTTCGCCGCCGTGCCGCTCAACCCCGGCAAGCGTGGCCACCAGCGCACCTTTGACGCCGATGGCCGCCCGTGCTGTGCGGCGGGATTAGGCATGCCAGTGCTCCTACGCTATTGGGATCGCACCAGCACGCTCGTGCCGCATGAACGCGCCAAACACGGCTGTCCCCTGCTCTATCCGACGCCGACGGGTACGCTCTGTCCGATTGGCGATCCCCACTTCCCGAACGGTGGCTGCACGACGACGGTGGCGACGAGTGTGGGCGCGCGGCTCCGCCTCCACCTGGATCGGGACAGCGCGACCTATCGCGCCATCTTTCAACAGCGCACGGCGGTCGAACGCATCAACAGTCAAGCCGAGGCATTGGGAATCGAACGGCCCAAGCTGCGCAACCAGCGCTCGATTGCCAACCAGAACACGTTGATCTACGTGCTGATGAATCTCCGGCTGCTTCGCCGCATCCAGGCGCTGCATGAGCGGACGGAGGAGGACGTGCCCGTGATGGGCGATGCGGGGCGAACCCTGGTGGCGTAAGCAGCGGACGGACCGGGTGCGCGAATCGTGTGGGTGGGGTGCCGCCAGTCCGTCACCGACGCCTAACCAGGGCCGACCACGCGGAAGCACCACCAGCCGCCAGCAACCTGCTGTGCGGGCGGGAAACCGTGTGCGGGAATCACTAGGAGTCGCTCGATCTGGGGGACGTGGACGCGCAGTGCTGGGCGATCGAGGCGCAGCACGCTGACGCAGGCACGCGTCCGGCGCGTGCCTGGCGCGATGTTGGCATCGTGGGACCGATTCAGGACGTTATGTTTCGTCCCAGCGTCGATTCTGCGCCCTTATGTTTAGCCCTACCCTCATGAGTGATACTTTCTCCACACGCACCGTATGCTGTACACTGCGTGTTGATAGCGTGGTTGATACCGCGTTGCGCGAAACACAAGCGGCCTTCAACGCGGCTGCCAGCTATTGCGCATCCGTGGCGTGGGAGCACGGCATTACGAACAAAAACACGTTGCATCACGGTGTCTATGGCGCGACCCGCGCCCAATTTGGGCTTGGCGCGCAACTCGCGTGCTGTGCGCGGGATCAAGCCGCCGCAGCGGTCCGCGCCAGTCGCCAGCATCCCAACGCGCCGTGTCCAACGTTCCGGCCTGATAGTGCGATCCGCTACGCTGCGCGAACCTACCGCCTGATGGCGCGCGATCACGTGTCGTTGAATACCGTGCACGGTCGTGTCGTGGCACACCTTGATCTGGGCGACTTCCAGCGCCGCTTCCTGTACGATTTGACGTGGGCGATCGGCGGCGCGGACGTGATCCGCAAGCGCGATACGTGGTATCTGTGCATCACGCAATCCAAGCAGGTGCCCGATCCCGATGAACCGGTGGGCGTGATCGGGTGCGATGTCGGGATCGTGCATATCGTTACCACCAGCGACGGCGATATGTTCAGTGGCGCACAGGTGGATCGGGTGCGCCACTGGTACCACACGCGCCGTCAACGCTTGCAAGCCGTTGGCACGAAAAGCGCCACACGTCGCTTGCAGAAAACCAGCGGCACGGAACGGCGCTTCCAAAAAGATGTCAACCACCGCATCAGCAACCGTCGTGTTGCACACGCGACGAGAGAACGCACGGCACGCGCCCGCGAAGCATTGACCCACATGCGGGATCGAGTAACGGTTCAGCGTTCGCAACGCCGTCGCTGCACCAGTTGGGCGTTTCACCAGGTGCGCCAGGTTGTCCAGTACCAAGCAGCATTGGCAGGCGTGCGCGTGATCGTCGTTGATCCGCGCACTACGTCCCGTACCTGTGCTGCATGTGGCTACTGTGACAAACATCATCGCACATCCCAATCCTCGTTTGAGTGTCGCTCGTGTGGACACGTTGCCGTTGCCGATGTGAACGCTGCACGCACTAGTGCGTATCGGGCGGCTGTCAACCCGCCTATGGCATCAGCCCTTGTGGGGCGAGGTGCAAGCTGCCTGCTTGAGCTGGCAGTTGTTGACTGCTGAAACGTCTTGATTGCTACGTCGGAATCTGCGAACTACCACATTCAAGTAGCCTCTGAGAGAGGGCGTAACTTTTGGAGGACATCGTCGTTTAAGTGTTTGCTGCCGATCTTGTCATCCCCCCCATGACTCACAGGTACAGTAGCATCCCGATGTGATATCAATCAATAGCTACCAATTCGGATCGGTCCACCACGTTAAGCTCATCTGTTAGAACAACAAGTGGTTAACGATGGTGACGGCTTATACCATCGTGTAGCCAACGTACGGCTTGAAGATGTTGCTAGGACGTGGCTGCATGTGTCCGTTCACCTGCCACTAACCGCAGGCAATCACCTTGATGAGCACCTGCTGGTGTTTCAAATACGAGCAGGACAGTGTTGTCAGGAAATAGCATGTGGGCTCGGCTCAACAGCGCTGAACCAGTCGGGTAGCGGCTCCATCGGTCGCTGGTCGTGGTAGCAGTACCTGCTGTATATCCTTCTCTGGACACAAACATCCCCCAGATTACCAACACCAGTTGTGCACGTTGTGTACGACTGCTAGGCCGTGCTGCGCGTCAATAACCCAAATGTGATTGATCGCGTCGAGCATGTATCCGTCATCATGAGTCCCCCTTGTCTGTCGAAGGTCGTACCACCATTGGAGAAATCGATGACTCGTCATCAGGTCACGGATGGACACTGCTACCGCTGGGTCGCCTTGTTGTTGTGTATTGCGCTGGTAGGCATGGCAACGCCACAGAAAATCGCCGCCCTTCCCAGCAAGGCTGCTCTCTCACCAGGGGATACTGTCTCGGCCTTAGAGCAAGAGCTTGCCAGCAATCCGCTGTTGAGTGGGTTGGGAATATCCCCCGCTATGAACCAGCCCGGTACCCAAGCTGTCCCCAGTGGCATGCTCATGGACGTTGGCGCGATCCAGGCTCAGACACAACACCAGCCTGCCACGTTGGAGAGTCCATTCTCGCTCTCCCGCACGCAGGTCGTGACTCACTCTGCACAGACGAACAGCGATACCGTGGTACTGACCTTCTCGGTGACGAATAACCAGTCGCCGTCCATTGCACCGCCGCTCCCGGCATCGGACTCGATCACCGATACGATTGCAGCGGCGGCAGGCTTTGACTTCTCCAATGATCCCAACACCATCCATGATGTGATGATCGCCGATACGTTGACGACTCACGCGACATTTGTTACGTCTGAGCCGCACGCTGATGTGAGCGACTCACACTACATTTGGAATCTGGGCGATATTCCACCCCTGACGACGATCACCGCCACCTTGACGCTTCAGGCTGCTCTGCCCAGCTCCGGCACCATCGATCTGGATAGCGGCGCGGCGGCCTGGGGCTCGTTGAAGGGCCGAGCCATTATGGCGCAGGCACGGCCCGTCAGCCTTGGACCAGTCACCATTGATGGAGCGCCAGCCAGTACCTGGCTTCAGCGAACGATCGATGCCGATACCACCGATCCTTATATGCTGGTGAAAGCGGCTGAGCTTGGACAAGATCCAGGACGGATCTTCGAGTATGTACGCGGACTGGGCTACGAAGCGTACAGCGGATCGCTGCGGGGCACGCGCGGGACGTTGTGGAGCGAGGCCGGCAACGCGCTGGATCAGTCGAGTCTGCTGATCGCCATGCTGCGTGCCAGCGGTATTCCTGCCCGCTATCGCCACGGCACACTGGCGAAGGCGGAGGCCCAGACGCTGATCCGCTCGATGTTCTCACCTACGACGCAGTTGCTGGGACATATTCCGGCTGGTACCGAGGTGAGCGATCCGGCCAACGATGCCAAGCTGCTGGCTGAGGCGCAGGATCACTGGTGGGTTGAGGCGTATCTGCCGGGCAGCGGCTGG
>DASWTW010000573.1:0-22259 GCA_036401895.1 Herpetosiphonaceae bacterium
CTTGGTGCCGTCGATCTTTGTGCAGCTGGACGCGCTGCCGCTCAATACGAACGGCAAGGTCGATCGCAAAGCTCTGCCCGCGCCCGTGCTCACGGCCGAGCAAGAGGTTGAGCTGGTGCTGCCACGCACGCCCGTCGAGCAAACGCTGGCCGAGATCTGGTCGCAGGTCCTACAGATCGAGCAGATTGGCATCCATAACAACTTCTTCGCGCTCGGCGGCGACTCGATCCTCAGCCTTCAGGTGATTGCGCGCGCGCAGCAGGCCGGGCTGCGCATCACGCCCAGGCAGATGTTCCAGCACCAGACGATCGCCGAGCTGGCCGCCGTGGTTGCGCCGATCAGCACAGCCGACGCCGAGCCGTCGCTCAAACCGGAGCAGCAGCCGGCCGAGGAGCCGGGACAGCCCGCTCAGCCTGCGACCGGCGGCTTGACGCCCGCCGACTTCCCACGAGCAAAGCTAAGCCAGAAGGACCTCGATACATTGGCTTCTCGACTTGGCAAATCGGGCAAGAGGAGGCCCTGATGACCCTGGATCAGATCGAAGACATCTACGAGCTTTCGCCCTTGCAGCAGGGCTTTCTCTTCCACACTCTTTACACGCCGGATACGCGCGCGTACTTCGAGCAGTTCGTCTGGACGCTGCGCGGTGAGCTGAGCAGCGCGGCGTTCGAGCGCGCCTGGCAGCAGGTCGTCGCCCACCACCCGATCTTGCGCAGCTCGTTTCACTGGCAGGATCTCGATAATCCTGTGCAGGCCGTGCATCAACAGGTGACGCTGCCGATCGCGCTGCATGATTGGCGTGCCGTGCCCGGCGCTGAGCAGCCCGTCCGACTTGAGGCATATCTGGCGGCGGATCGGGCGCTGGGCTTCGATCTGGAGCAGCCGCCGCTGATGCGCCTGGCACTGATCCAGATCGGCGTGAGCACCTGGTACCTGGTTTGGAGCTATCACCACCTGCTGCTCGACGGCTGGTCGATGTCGGCGCTGCTCAAAGATGTGTTTCTGGCCTATGAGGCCGCTCGTCACGGCCAAACGATCGAGCTGGAGCCTGTGCGGCCCTACGGCGACTATATCGACTGGCTTCAGCAGCAAGATCAGGCGGCGACCGAGGCATTCTGGCGCGCGACGCTCAAGGGTTTTTCCGCGCCGACGCCGCTGATCGCCAGCCAGCCCGACAGCTCAGCCTCACCCGAGGAGCGCTACCACGAGCAGCGCTTCCAGCTTGCGCAGGAGACGACCGCCGCGCTGCAAGCGCTGGCCCGTCAGCACCAGATCACGCTTAGCACGATCTTTCAGGCAGCCTGGGCACTGCTGCTCCATCGCTACAGCGGCGAAGACGACGTTGTTTTTGGCACCACAGTTTCCGGACGTCCGGCGGATCTGCTCGGCTTTGCATCGATGATCGGGCTGTTCATCAACACGCTGCCGCTGCGGGTAAGGCTTCCATCGGACGTAACACTGCTCGGCTGGCTGAAACAGCTTCAAGAGCATCAGTTCGATCTGCGCGACTACGAGCACAGCTCGCTGGTGCAGGTGCAGGGCTGGAGCGATGTTCCACGCGGCCTGCCGTTGTTTGAAAGCATTGTGGTCTTTGAAAACTTCCCGCTGGATCGATCGCTGCCGGAGCTGAGCCGCAGCCTGGAGATCGAGTGGGCGCGCACGGTTCAGCACAGCAGCTATCCGCTCACAGTCATGGCGATTCCCGCGCCCGAGCTTCAGGTTCGCATCAGCTACGATCGCCAGCGCTTCGACGCCGCGACAATCGAGCGGATGCAGGCGCATCTCAGAACGATCTTACAGAACGTCGCCGCGCAGCCCGAGCAGCCGCTGAGCGGGATCGCGCTGCTGACGCTCGCCGAGGAGCAGCAGCTGCTGGACTGGAACGCCATCACAGTCGACTACTCCGCCCACACGCCGGTCCACGCGCTGTTTGCGGCTCAGGCTGCCCAAACGCCCGACGCAGTTGCGCTGATCTTTGAGGCGGATACTTATCAGCAGGTGCGGCTGACCTACCGCGAGCTGAACCAGCGGGCAAATCAGCTGGCGCATGAGCTGCGCGCGCGCGGCGTTGACGCCGACACGCCGGTCGCGATCTACGTCGAGCGCTCGCCGGAGCTGGTGGTGGCGCTGCTGGGCACCTGGAAGGCGGGCGGCGTGTGCGTACCGCTCGATCCGACCTATCCCCAGGAGCGACTGCGCTTTATGCTCTCCGACATGCAGGCGCCGATTCTGCTCACGCAGCAGCCGCTGATAGATCGTCTGCCGATCGAGCACGGCCAGATCCTCTGTCTCGACGCCGACTGGCAGCAAATCGCCGAACACAGCCGGGACGAGCCGCAGAGCGACGTGGGCAGCGAAAATCTGGCCTACATGATCTACACTTCGGGCACGACCGGCACACCAAAAGCGGTGCAGGTCGAGCATCGTAATCTCGTCAACACGCTGCTGGCTGGGCAGACGGCGTTCACCTTCGCGCCGGGAACGATCATGCCCTGCATCGCCTCGTTCTCGTTCGACATCGCCTTCTTCGAGCTGCTCAGCCCGCTGCTGCTCGGCGGCACGACGATACTTATGTCCAGGCAGCAGGTGCTCGATCTGCCGGTATTTGCTCGCAGCTTGCCGGAGCTGACCACACTGCACACGCTGCCCAGCCTGATGCGCCAGATCGTAGACTTTGCGCAGAGCCAACGACAAACCTATCCCACGATCAAACAGGTGCTCGTCGGCGGCGACCTGGTGCCGCCCGATCTGCTCCGCGATATGCAGGCTGTCTTTCCCGGTGCGCAGATCTATGTCGCCTACGGCCCCACCGAAACCGCGATTCTGTGCTCGGCCTACGCTGTGCCGCCCGGCCAGCCGCCGCACAAACATCTGATCGGCAAGCCGCTGCCCAACACGCTGCTGCGCATCTACGACCGCGAGCAGCGCCTGGTGCCGGTCGGCGTGGCGGGCGAGCTGTACATCGGCGGCGCAGGCGTGACGCGTGGCTATCTCAACCGCCCCGCGCTGAACACCGAAAAGTTCGTGACGATCGACGGGGTGCGCTTCTACAAAAGCGGCGACCTGGCGCGCTACCTGGCCGACGGCACGATCGAGTTTCTGGGCCGGATCGACCAGCAGGTCAAGGTGCGCGGCTTCCGCATCGAACTGGGTGAGATCGAGGCTGTGCTGGCGACGCATCCGCAGGTCAGCGCGTGCGTCGTGGTGGCGCGCGACGAGCAGCGTGGAGACAAGCGGCTGGTGGCGTACGTCACGGAAGAGAACCAAGAACCTAGAACCAAGAACCTAGAACCTAACGAAGAACAAGAGAACAAAGAAACAAAAGAACAACACCCAGAGAGTATCCGAGAACAAAGAACAGAGAACAAAGAACAACCGGAGACAGGGCCTCCCCCTTCTCCTGTCGCAACGGGAGAAGGGGGCCGGGGGGATGAGGGCCTGACCTCCATCCTCCGCGCTTTCCTTGCGCAACGGCTGCCGGACTACATGGTGCCGAGCGCGTTTGTTATTCTCGATGCGCTGCCCCTGACAGCCAACGGCAAAGTCGATCGCCAGGCGCTGCCGGCACCCGAAGCCCAGCGATTGGAGGCGGCGAGCTATCTCGCGCCGCAGACCACGATCGAGCGTGAGATTGCGCAGATCTGGCAGGAAGTGCTTCAGCTAGAGCGCGTCGGCCGGCACGACAACTTTTTCGATCTCGGCGGCCACTCGATCCGCATGATGCAGGCGTATGGCAAGCTGGTGGAGCGTCTCGACCGTGAGATTGCGATGGTCGATCTGTTTCGCTATCCCACGGTTGCCGCTCTGGCCCAGCATCTCGCCGCGTCTCCGGCAGAGACACACGCTGAGCCGGATCGAGCGACGGAGCGGCCGGCCTTCAAAGAGCTCGCACCGCTGGCCGACACCGACATCGCGATCATCGGCATGAGCGGCCGCTTTCCGGGCGCACCGGATGTCGAGACGTTCTGGCACAATCTGCGCGACGGCAAAGAGTCGATCAGCTTTTTCACGGATGAGGAGCTGCAAGCCGCCGGGGTTGCGCCCGAGGTCTATAGCCATCCCGACTACGTCAAGGCCGGCGCGATCCTTCAGGACATCCAGCTGTTCGACGCGGGATTCTTCGGCTACAGCCCGCGCGAGGCTGCGGTCATGGACCCGCAGCAGCGCTTTTTTCTGGAAAGCGTCTGGGAAGCGCTGGAGCACGCGGGCTACAATCCCGACAGCGCGTCAGGGCCGATCGGCGTTTTTGCCGGCGTCGGGACCAACACCTATCTGCTGCACAACCTGTACGCCAACCAGGAATTGATCGAAGCCTTCGGCGGCTTCCAGACGATGATCTTGAACGAAAAAGATCATCTCACGACGCGCGTCTCGTACAAGCTCAACCTGCGCGGGCCGAGCATCAACCTGCAAACTGCGTGCTCCACCTCGCTGGTGGCGACCGTCGTGGCCTGCCAGAATCTGCTGCTACGCCAGTGTGACATCGCCCTGGCCGGCGGCGTGACGATCAACGTGCCGCACATCGCGGGCTATCGCTATCACGAGGGCGGCGTCACCTCGCCTGACGGCCACTGCCGGACCTTCGACGCGCAGGGCCTGGGCACGATCAGCGGTAACGGCGTGGGCGTGGTCGTGCTCAAGCGGCTGGCCGACGCGCTCCGTGACGGCGATCATGTTCACGCCGTGATCAAAGGCTTTGCGCTCAACAACGACGGCGGCCAAAAGGTCGGCTATACCGCGCCCGGCGTCGACGGGCAGGCCGAGGTGATCAGCAGCGCCCTGGCTATGGCCGACATCGCGCCCGAAACGATCAGCTACGTCGAGGCCCACGGCACGGCCACACCGCTCGGCGATCCGATCGAGATCGCCGCCTTGACACGCGCCTTTCAGGCACAAAGCCAGCAAACCGGCTGGTGCGCGATCGGCTCGGTCAAAACCAACGTTGGGCATCTGGACGCGGCCTCGGGCGTGGCCGGCCTGATCAAGGCAGTCATGGCCCTTGAGCATCGTCAGATCCCGCCAAGCCTGCACTTCGAGCGACCCAACCCGCTGATCGATTTCGCGGGCAGCCCGTTTGCGGTCAATACCGCGCTCACGGAATGGCCGCGCCACGACACGCCGCGCCGCGCCGGCGTGAGCTCGTTCGGCATCGGCGGCACCAACGCGCATGTGGTGATCGAAGAAGCACCGCCGCAGCCCGCGCCCGATCCTTCGCGCGCCTGGCAGATCGTGACGCTCTCGACACGCAGCGACGCCGCCCTGGCACAGGCGGCTCAGCGGCTCGCGGCGCATCTCCGCCGGCATCCCGAGCAGAATCTCGCCGATGTCGCCTACACGCTGCATGTGGGACGCAAGCCGTTCACGCAGCGCCAGATGTTCGTCTGCCGCAGCCTCGACGAGGCGATCGAGCTGTTGGAGATGCAAAGCCCGGAAAAGATCCTGCGCAGCAGCCAGGAGCAGCAGGATCGGCCCGTGGTCTTTATGTTTCCCGGCCAGGGCGCGCAGTACATCGCGATGGCGCGCGACCTTTACACGGAGGAGCCGGTATTTCGCGAGCATCTGGATCGCTGCGCCGAGCTGCTGCTGCCGCATTTGGGCCTTGACCTGCGGGAGCTGCTCTATCCCCACGCCGAGCGCGAGGCTACGGCGGCGCGTGAGCTGGGCCAGACACGGCTGACACAGCCCGCGCTGTTTGCGGTCGAGTACGCGCTGGCACAGCTCTGGATGGCCTGGGGCATCATCCCGCAGGCCATGCTCGGCCACAGCCTTGGCGAATACGTCGCGGCGACGCTGGCGGGCGTCTTCTCACTGAAGGATGCGCTGGCGCTGGTCACACGGCGCGCAGCCATGATTCACGCGCTGCCACCGGGCGCGATGCTGAGCGTCTCGCTGCCCGAAGCCGAGATCCGGCCGCTCCTGGGCTCAGATCTTTCGCTGGCGCTGGTCAACGCGCCGAACATCTGCGTCGTCGCCGGGCCGCACGAGCCGATCGAGCGCCTGGAAAGCCAGCTTGGAGAGCGCGGCGTCGACTGCCGGCGCGTGCATACGTCGCACGCCTTCCACTCGGCGATGATGGACCCGATCCTTGATGCATTTACCGAATACGTGAGCACTATTCAGCTGCATCCGCCGGCGATCCCGTACCTTTCGAGCGTCAGCGGCACCTGGATCAGCGCCGCCGAGGCGACCGATCCGCGCTACTGGACGCGGCACCTGCGCGGAACCGTGCGCTTCGCCGACAACCTGCAAACCTTGCTCGCCGAGAGCGACGCCAGCCCGATCCTGCTGGAAGTTGGCCCCGGCCGGATGCTCGGCACGCTGGCCCGGCAGTACAGGCTGACCAATCCGGCGGTGCTGGCCTCGCTGCGACACCCACACGATCAGCAATCCGACGCGGCGTTCTTGCTCAGCACGCTCGGCCAGCTCTGGCTCGTCGGCGCGCGCGTCGATTGGCAGCGCCTGTACGCGGGCGAGCGTCGACGGCGCGTGGTGCTGCCGACCTATCCCTTTGAGCGCCAGCGCTACTGGATCGAGCCGCCCGCGCGAGCACACACCGGCGCTCGCACACCGGCGCAGCTCGACGCGGCATCCGAGGCGGAGCGCGACAGCAGCGCCATCACAGAGCTACATCCGCGCCCTGAGCTGCTGACGCCCTTTGTCGCGCCCAGCACCACGATCGAGCAGGCGATCGCCGCAGCCTGGCAGGACTTGCTGGGCGTCGGTCCGATCGGCATCCACGACAATTTCTTCGATCTCGGCGGCCACTCGCTGATGGCAACCCAGATCATCGCCCGGCTGCGCGACGTGTTTCCGATCGAGCTGCCCGTCAGCGATCTGTTCGACGCCACCACGATCGCCCAGCTTGCCGCGCTCGTCGAGGCCAGGCTGATCGAAAAACTTGACGATCTTACCGAAGAAGAAGCCCGGCTGCTGATCTAGCAGCGCCGTTAGAGGAACTCACCATATGTCCACTCCAGACACACTTTCGGACCGGCCGGATCTTTCGCCTGCCAAGCGCGCGCTGCTGGAAAAATGGAAGCGCGGCCAGTTTAAGCCCACCAATCAGACCGAGCAGATCCCGCGCCGCGCCGAGCAGGGACCGGCTCCGGTTTCGTTCACGCAGCAGCGGCTATGGTTTTTGGATCAGCTCGTGCCCGACAGCCCGGCCTACACGATCTGCTTCGCGATCCGGCTTGAGGGCCAGCTCGACCAGGACGCGCTGCTGCACAGCCTGAACGAGATCGTCAGGCGGCACGAGGCGCTGCGCACGACCTTCACGCAGGCAACAGACGGCCAGCCGCTTCAGGTGATCGCGCCCTCGCTGGTGCTGGACGTGCCGGTCGAAGATCTGACCGGGCTGGTGGACGAGTCGCGGGAGGCGGCGATCGAGCGTGTGATCGATGCCGAGGCGCGCCAGCCCTTCGATCTGCTGCATGGGCCGCTGATTCGCGCCCGGCTGCTGCGTTTGAGCGATCAAGAGCATGTGTTTCTCCTGGCGC
This sequence comes from Herpetosiphonaceae bacterium, assembly GCA_036401895.1. Lineage (GTDB taxonomy): Bacteria > Chloroflexota > Chloroflexia > Chloroflexales > Kallotenuaceae > LB3-1. The sequence goes on from DASWTW010000573.1 coordinate 7,500, forward strand.
TGCACCACATCATCTCGGATGCCTGGTCGGTCACGATTTTTATTCAGGAGCTGGTCAGCCTTTACGCCACCTTCAGCGGAGACGGCGCGGCCAACGGCAACGGCAAGCAGCTAGCCGAGCTGCCGATCCAGTACGCCGACTACGCAGTCTGGCAGCGACAATCCGTGCGCGATGAGATGCTTGAGCGGCATCTCGACTACTGGCAGCGGCAGCTGGCGCCCAACGGTAATCGCACGCCGACGGTGCTTGAGCTGCCGATCGATTATCCGCGCCCGCCAATCCAGACGTTTCGCGGCGCGATGCAGCGCTTCTCCCTGCCCGCCGAGCTGACTCAGGCGCTGCGCGCGCTGAGCCGCCAGGAAGACGCCACGCTGTTTATGACGCTGCTGGCCGCGTTTCAAACGCTGCTCTATCGCTACACCGGGCAACAGGAGATTCTGGTAGGCTCGCCGATCGCGGGACGGCCACGGCCTGCGCTTGAATCGCTGATCGGCTTCTTCGCCAACACGATCCTGCTGCGCGGCGACCTGTCGGGTAATCCCGGCTTCCGCGAGCTGCTCAAGCGCGTGCGCGAAACCACGCTGGGCGCCTACACGCATCAGGAGCTGCCCTTCGAGCAGATCGTGGAGGTGCTTCAGCCCGAGCGCGACATGAGCCGCAACCCACTGTTTCAGGTCATGTTTGTGCTCCAGAACGCGCCGATGCCCTCGGTTCAGCTGCCGAGCCTGCGCGTCAGCACACTCCCAACCAACAACGGCACGGCCAAGTTCGATCTGTGGCTATCGATCACCGAGGATAGCGACTCGTTGTTTGGGCAGCTGGAGTACAACACCGATCTCTTCGAGGCCGCGACGATCGAGCGTCTGATCGGGCATTTCCAGGTCTTGCTTCAGGGCATTGTTGCGCAGCCCGAGCTGCCGATCGCGCGGCTGCCGCTGCTGACCGAGGCCGAGGGGCAGCAGCTCACAGGCTGGAATGCCACCGCGACCGACTACGCGCTGGACCGGCCGCTGCACCAGCTGGTCGAGGCGCAGGTCGCGCGCACACCCGACGCCGTCGCGCTGGTCTTTGAGCGAGCCAGTCTAACCTACGCCGAGCTGAACGCGCGCGCCAACCAACTGGCCCATCATTTGATCGCGCTCGGACTACCGCCTGAAACACTGGTCGGAATATGCGTCGAGCGCTCGCTTGAGTTGGTGATCGGCCTGCTGGGCATTCTCAAAGCCGGCTGCGCCTACGTCCCGATCGATCCCAGCTATCCCCGCGAGCGGCTTCAGTTCTTGATCCAGGATGCCCAGGTGCCGGTGCTGCTGACTCAGGAGCATATCGTCGAGCAATTGCCGGAGCACGGAGCGGAGATCATCTGCCTGGATACCCGCTGGCCGACGATCGCGCAGCAGCCCGCGAGCAATCCCGCCGTCGCCGTCACGCCGGACAATCTGGCCTACATGATCTACACCTCGGGCTCAACCGGCCTGCCTAAAGGCGCGATGGTGCCGCATCGTGGCATCGTCAACCGGCTGCTGTGGATGCAGGAAACCTACGGGCTGACGGCCGACGATCGCGTGGTGCAAAAAACGCCCTTCAGCTTCGATGTGTCGGTCTGGGAGTTTTTCTGGCCGCTGCTCACCGGCGCGCGGCTGGTGATCGCTCGGCCCGACGGACACAAAGATCCGGCCTATCTGATTGAGCTGATCAATCAGCAGGGGATCACGACGATTCATTTCGTGCCGTCGATGCTGCAAGCGTTCCTGGATGTGCTCGGCTTCGCAACCTGCGACAGTCTACGGCGCGTGATTTGCAGCGGTGAGGCGCTCTCGCTTGAGCTTCAGCAGCGCTTTTTCGCCTACCTGGACGCCGAGCTGCACAACCTGTACGGCCCGACCGAGGCTTCTGTCGACGTGACCTTCTGGCCCTGCCAGCGCGACACCAAACGCCGCACCGTGCCGATCGGCTATCCGGTCGCCAATACGCAGATCCATGTGCTCGATCCGCAGCTCAACCCGGTGCCGGTCGGCGTTCCCGGCGAGCTGCACATCGGCGGCGTGCAGCTAGGACGCGGCTACCTCCATCGTCCGGCGCTGACCGCCGAGAAGTTCATTCCCGATCCTTTCAGCTCAATTGCCGGATCGCGGCTGTACAAAACCGGAGACCTGGTGCGCTACGCTCCCGACGGCGCGATCGAATATCTGGGCCGCATCGATCAGCAGATCAAGCTGCGCGGCCTGCGCATCGAGCTGGGCGAGATCGAAGAAACGTTACGTCAACATACTGCCGTCCACGACGCGATCGTGCTGGCCCGCGAGGATAATCCCGGACACAAGCGGCTGGTCGCCTATATTTTGCCCGACAGCTCAGCCTACGATCTGGTGACGGCTGAAAACAGCCTGCCCGACGAGCAGGTCTCGACCTGGCAGAACGTGTTCGACACGACCTACGCCGAGTCGACCGACGCGGATACGACCTTCAACATCGTCGGCTGGAACAGCAGCTACACCGGCGAGCCGCTGCCCGCGTCGGCGATGCGCGAGTGGGTCGATCAGACCGTGGAGCGGATTCAGGCGCTGCGGCCACGGCGCGTGCTTGAGATCGGCGTGGGCACCGGCCTGCTGCTCTTCCGCATCGCGCCCGGCTGTGAGCGCTATGTCGGCACCGATATTTCGGCGGTGGCCCTGCAAGCGCTTCAGGCCAATGTGCAGGCGCAGGGCCTGGCGAACGTAGAGCTGTCGCAGCGGCCCGCCGACGATCTCGGCGACTTTGCGGAGCAGAGCTTCGACGTGGTCGTGATCAACTCGGTCATGCAGTATTTCCCCGGCGTCGACTATCTGCTGGGCGTGCTGGAAGGCGCGGCGCGGCTGGTCGCTCCCGGCGGCGCGATCTTTGTCGGCGATGTACGCAACCGGCGCCTGCTGGAAGCGTTTCATACCACCGTCGAGCTGCACCGCGCCGCAGACGATCACAGCAGCGAGCAGATCCGGCAGCGCGCGCGTCACGGCCTGGCGCAGGAGCACGAGCTGGTGCTCGATCCGGCCTTTTTCCACGCGCTCGCCGAGCATCTGCCGCAGATCGGCGACGTTACAGTGCAGCTCAAGCGCGGCCACGATCACAACGAGCTGACGCAGTTTCGCTACGACGTCACGCTGCATATCGGAGCCCGGCCACCGCTTGCCGACGTGCCCTGGCGCGACTGGCAGCAGGAGCCGATCGAGATGGCCGCGCTGCGCCAGGAGCTAGCCGCCCACGCGCCGGAGACGGTCGCGATCGCCCATGTGCCCAACGCGCGGATCGAGCCGGAGCAGCGCGCGCTGAGCCTGCTTGAGTCCTCGGCCTGCCCGCCCACCGCCGCCGAGCTGCGCGCGCTGCTGGCCGACAGGCGGCCGGTCGGCGTCGATCCCGAGGATTTCTGGCGCTTGCAGGACGAGCTGCCCTACACCGTCGAGATCGGCTGGTCCGGCGCGAGTGCCGGCTACGATGTTGTGCTCCGACGATCATCAGCCGAGCGCGCGCGGGTCGCGCCGGCCACGCCACAGCCGAAGCGGCAGCTGTGGAGCGCGTATGCCAATAATCCGCTCCAGGGCAAGCTGGCTCAGCAGCTTACGCCGCTGCTGCGCAGCTATCTTCAGGATCGCCTGCCGGAGTACATGATTCCGTCGGCCTTCGTGCTGATCGACGAGATTCCGTTGACGCCCAACGGCAAGCTCAATCGCGAGGCGCTGCCGCCGCCGGCAGTTCTGGATCTGGCCGACGATTTTGTCGCGCCCGAGAGCCCGATCCAGCAAACGCTGGCCGAGATCTGGGCGCAGGTGCTGCACATCGAGCAGGTCGGCATCCACAACAATTTCTTTGCGCTCGGCGGCGACTCGATCCTGAGTCTTCAGATCATCGCGCGGGCCCAGCAGGCCGGGCTGCGCATCACGCCCAAGCAGATGTTCCAGTACCAGACGATCGCCGAGCTGGCCGCTGTGGTCACGCCGATCGTGCCGGCGACCGGCGAGCAGGAGATCGTGACTGGTCCCGTGCCGCTCACGTCGATGCAACACGTTCTCCTCGATCAGCAGCTCGCGCCGGCCACAAATCAGGTCTTTCAGCTTGAGGTGCCCGCCGATCTGTCGGCGACCTGGCTTCAGGCGGCGGTCGCGCACGTGCTGCAACACCACGACGCGCTGCGATTGCGCATTACGTCGAATGCAGCCGACCGGCAGCAGGAAATTGCCGAGCCCGACCCGGCGATTCCGTTCAAGCAGGTCGATCTTTCGACACTACCGCCCGACGAGCAGCTAGCGGCGATCACAACAACAATCGACGACGCGGCGCACAGCCTGGATCTCAGCAGCGGCCCGGTTTTCTCGGCGGTCTACATCGATCTTGGCCCGCAGCTGCCCGGCCGGCTGATCCTGGTCAGCCATCCGCTGGTGCTGGATCAGCGCTCCTGGCCGATCATCGTCGAGGATCTGTGGACGGCCTACGAGCAGCTGGCAGGCGGCGCGGCGGTCAAACTGCCGCTCAAAACAACCAGCTTCAAGCGCTGGGCCGAGCAGCTACTCATCTGCGCGCACGAGCCCCCGCTACGCAGTGAGCTGGACTACTGGCTCAAGCCGGGTCGTGTGCAGCTGGCGCGCCTTGACGATTCCTCAGCTCCAGCGCGCACCGAACGATCGCGGCAGATTGTGCGCAGCCGGCTCGGCGTCGAGGAAACCCGCGCGCTGCTGCACGATGCCCGGCGACCCTACCGCACACAGGTCGACGAGCTGCTGTTGACCGCGCTGGCCCAAACATTCGCCACCTTGAGCAGCACTCCAGCGCTGCTGGTAGATCTGGAGCGTGACGCGCGCGCAGCGCTGGCGGATCTCGATCCGTCGCGAACGGCCGGCTGCTTCACCAGCCGCTTTCCACTGCTGCTGGATCTCAGCGCAGCGCGGGCCGACGAGCCACAGGCCGCGATCAAAACCATCAAAGAGGCGGTGCGATCGATCCCGCGCCAGGGCCTTGGCTACGGCGCGCTGCGCTACCTCAGCGACGATCCGGCGCTCGCCGAGCAGCTGCGCACGCTGCCGCAGTCTCAGATTCGCTTCCACTACCACGACGCAGCCGAGCAGTCGCTGCCCGAATCCCTGCCGCTCAAGCCGATGACCAACGCACAGGCAGCGCCAAGCCCATATCTGCTGGATCTCGGCGTGAGCGTAACCGGCGATCAGCTGCATCTCGCGTGGAGCTATGACGAGCAGTCGCTGCCGGCGCAGACCGTCGAGCAGCTCGCCGAGCGCTATCTCACAGCGCTGCAAACGCTGATCACGCACTGCCTCTCGCCCGAAGCCGGCGGTCTCACGTCCTCCGATTTCCCGCTGGCACGGCTGAGCCAGCAGCAGCTGGATCAGATCATCGCCGCGAAAGGCGCGGTCGAGGATATTTACCCGCTGGGTGTGGCCCAGGAGCATATGGTCCTGCGCTACCTGTCCCATCCTGAGCCGGCGCTCTACCTGGTCTATAAAATGTTCATCCTTGAGTCGCTGAATGTGCCGGCGTTTATGCGCTCCTGGCAGCAGATCATCGATCGGCATCCCGTGCTGCGAACCTCGTTCGTGTGGGAGGGCGTCGAGCAGCCGCTGCAAGTGGTCCACTCGACGGCGCGTCTGCGCATCGAGCAGCAGGACTGGCGCGGACTCTCGCCCAGCGAGCAGCAGCAGAACCTGGCGGCGTATGTCGAGTCGATCCGGCAGGCGGGATTTGACCTCAGCATCGCGCCGCAGACACGCATGGCGCTCTTCCAGATCTCCGAGGAATCCTACTATTTTTACTGGAGCTTCAACTATATGCTTCAGGATGGCTGGAGCTTTCCGGTGCTGGTCAAGGATTTCTTCGATCACTACGAGGCCAACTGCCAGGGCCAGCCGCTGGATCGTCGGCCAACGCAGCCCTACCGCGCGATGGTCGAGTATCTCGAACAGCAGGATCTGACCGAGGCTGAGGCGTTCTGGCGCAAAACCTTGCAGGGCATCACCGGCCCGACGCCGCTGGTCGCGCGCACGCCCGGCAACCGGCCCGAGTTTCCGGGAACCTATCGCCGGCAGAATATGTTTGTTCCGGCGGCGACTAACTCGGCGCTGCGTGCGCTGGCACAGCAGCAGCAGATGACCTTGAGCACGCTGGTGCAGGGCGCCTGGGCGCTGATCCATAGCGCCTACACCGGCCAGGACGATGTTGTGTTCGGCTACGCGGCGTCGGGTCGCTCGGCGCCGCTGCCCGACATCGAGTATATGATCGGACCATTCAACAGCTTCCTGCCCATGCGGGTACGCGTCGATCCCGAGATGCCGCTGCTGGACTGGCTCCAGGAATTTCAGCTGAATCAGGTCGAGCAGCGCCAGTATGAAAATAGCCCGCTGGTGAAGATCAAAGCCTGGAGCGAGATCCCGGACGATCTGCCGCTGTTCGAGTCGTATCTGACCTTTGAGAACTTCCCGCTGGAGACGACGCTAGTGGAGCGCGGCATCAACTGGATGCGTCCCGCCGGCGGCGAGACTCAAACCGAGCACGAGCTGCGCGTCACGGTCTGGCCGATCCAGAGTTTGTCGTTCCACATGTCGTATCAGGGCCGCTCCTTCAGCGATGCCGCGATGCAGCGGATGCTCAAGGATATTCAAACGCTGCTTGAGGGCATGGTCGCCAGGCCCGAGCAGCGGCTGGGCGAGCTCCTTCAGGCGATCGCAACCGAGTAGCTGGCTCTCAAGACCGGAGCAGCAGGCGAGCGGCGGGATCATTCCTGCCGCTCGCTTTAATTCGTGCCTGCCGGCTGATGTGTCGCGTCACATCTGCGCAATCCACTGCTGCACGATCGCGACCAGAGCGCCGCGTCTGGCCTCGATCTCCGGCATATCGGCGAACGTCGCCACGCCGCGATCCGGCGCCGCCCATTTCAGCAAGCCGGCCGGATCGTCGATGGTGACGGCCGTGGCGTCCGGTTTGACCTTGGCGCCTGTGTGAAAGACCACCTGCACCGTCGCGCCCGGCCGGAGCTTGAGCGTGGCGAAGTGCTCGTCGATCGAGAAGCTGGGCGCGTTCCACTTGATGCTCTCGTGGATGCGTGGATCAGCGCCACGAATGATCGCCCGAATCGCCTCGATCTCGGCCTTGCGCGGATGATCGAGCTGCGCCATAAAGCCGTCGACATCGCCGGTGGTTGCCGTAGTTTTCTTGCCTGCCATACCATCCTCATCTCAGCGTTGTATCAATTCAGCGCTTGCCCTATGATCGTCTGTCAGGGTGACAGTTACCGCCACAGCGGCATATGGTTTTATGGGACAGATAGAATCACTTTTGACTTGTCATGCTGCTCCAGCACTTGTCCTTGTGCATCAAGAGCACGTAACGTTTGAAGTTGCTGCGCAGCCGGGACAAGGACGGCAAATCCCTCATTCTCGACTATGGCACGTACACTTTGGCCGGTATTTGTTGTGATTTCTATCGCCTTGATCTGAGGATCAATAGTTCGCCCATAGACGAATAACGTTTGATCGAGTTGGGTGCTTGCATAAGAAATTTGAGCAGGCGGGGCCACACTGCCAGCTAATTCTGCGCTAAAAACACTCCAACCACCACGACGCAGCTCAACTAATGCGTATCCGAATTCAGATCGAGCCGGTTGTCCTGGTGGGACAACCATATAGTGATGTACAACCAGTCGATTTCCCTTCCAGGGCTGTACACTTTGAACGTGAAAGTCTTGGATGTTGCCACGATTGTTCAGCATATCGGCGGCAGCAACCTGGGGAGCCAGCGCAATCGGACCAAGATGTCCTGCTGGAAATGTGCCTTGCACAAAGGCAACTACAACTACGATGAGCATGCAGGCAAAAGACGAACAAAGGGCAAGCAAGAGAGCAATAATAAGACGATGTTTAATCATTTGTGATGTATGCCTTTCTTCGTTGAAGTGGTAAGAGAGTGTAAGTTCTGTATCAAAATCCTGCAACTTATTTGTGTGTACGTGGAAAAAGGTAGTCTGCTTGCTTTATATCGCCAGGACTATCGGGGTTTGTATCGGTTGTGGGATCAAACCGATGCTATAATTTTTCTTTACGAGAGTATGCAGCGTGGCTTAAGACATCCAACGCGCCGGCATGCCTTACGCGATCCACATCGTCCGGCAACGTGTGTCTCCACGAGCAGCCTTTCCCAAGCGGATCATTCACAACGCGGCAGCCTTTGCCGCATCTATGGCGCAGCCTCGCCAAGACTGTGCGCACGCTACAAGGAAGGAGCTAATCGTTCGGTTGTTGTCCTGCCATTGGCAAGTAGACCGTGAGAGCAACGTGTCACGTACGAAGGAACGAGGAGGATTCCCCCATGTTGCAGGTTCGATCGATGAGCGTTCGGCTTTTGGCGCTGCTGCTGATGGCCCTTACGCTGACTGCGCCCAACGGTGTATCCATGACTATCGCCGCTCCGCTGGCTCGGGTTTCAGCCCAAAGCACGCCTGATTTCGGCCCTAATGTAATCATCTTCGACCCGAGCATGCCGCTCAGCCAGATCCAGGCTACCTTCGACGCGATCCACGCGCAGCAGGTCAACGCCGAGATGAGCACCAACCGCTACGCGCTGCTGTTCAAGCCAGGCGTGTACGGCACAGCCGAACAGCCGCTCCAGGTCAAGGTCGGCTACTACACCGAGGTTTCCGGCCTGGGCGTGTCGCCGACAGATGTTGTGATCAACGGCAAGATCGAGGTTTACAACCGCTGCCTCGCCGACGGCGGCACCAGCAACTGTCTCGCGCTGGTCAACTTCTGGCGCACGCTTTCCAATCTGTCGCTCAATATCAACGGCGCCGGCCAGGATGGCTGTCGTGGATCGGCCAATTTCTGGGCGGTCTCGCAGGCCGTGTCGATGCGCCGGCTCAATATCAGCGGCGGCAACCTTTCGCTGATGGACTACTGCACCGCCGGGCCGCAGTACGCCAGCGGCGGCTTTATCGCCGACTCCAACCTGCCGTTTGTGATCAACGGCTCGCAGCAGCAGTGGCTGACGCGCAACAGCGTGATCGGCGGCTGGTCGAACGGCGTCTGGAACCAGGTCTTTGCCGGTGTCGAGGGCGCGCCATCCGACGAGACATTCCCCAATCCGCCCTACACCACGCTCGACACGACGCCGGTCAGCCGTGAAAAGCCGTACCTGTTTATCGACGCGCAGGGCCGCTACAACGTCCGCGTGCCGTCGGCGCACACCAACACGCGCGGCATCTCGTGGGCTAGCGGCATGACACCCGGCCGCACGCTTCCGCTCAGCGATTTCTTCGTCGCCCAGCCGTCGGACTCGGCGCAGACGATCAATAACCAGCTGGCGCGCGGCATGAACCTGCTGCTCACGCCGGGCGTCTACGACATCGGCAAGAGCATCGCAGTCAAGCGGGCCAACACGGTTGTGCTCGGCATCGGCCACGCGACGCTCACCGCAGTCAACGGCGCGATCCCGCTGACGGTCGCCGATGTGCCGGGCGTGATCATCGCCGGCGTCACGATCGACGCGGGCACGGTCAAGTCGCCGGTGCTGCTTGAGATCGGCAAGAAGAACGGCAATAACGGCTCCAAGAAGAACGATCCGTCCAACCCGACCACGCTGTCGGATGTGTACTTCCGCGTCGGCGGGCCGCACATCGGCAAGACCGAGGTCGCGCTTGAGATCAACAGCGACAACGTCCTGATCGACCATACCTGGGTCTGGCGCGCGGATCACGGCATCGAGGGCTTCTCAGGCGACACCGAGCGCTGGAACACCAACATCGGACGCAACGGCGCGATCATCAACGGCGACAATGTGACCGCGACCGGCCTGTTCGTGGAGCACTTCCAGGAGTACAACACCATCTGGAACGGCGAGAACGGCACGACAATCCTGTACCAGAACGAGCTGCCCTACGATCCGCCGACGCAGGCCGACTGGATGAACGGCAGCGTCGAGGGCTGGGCCGGCTACAAGGTGGGCGATCACGTGAAGACGCACACGCTCTACGGCGCCGGCGTCTACGTCTTCAACCAGAATAACCCGTCGATCCACACCGAGAACGGCTTCGAAGTCCCGGTGACGCCGGGCGTGCGACTGTATCACATCATGACGGTCAACCTCAGCGCCGGCACGATTGATCACGTGGTCAACGGCGTGGGCGCAGCAGCCGACACCAGCCGCATCGGCTCGCCGGTCTACATCGTCGAGTACCCGTAAGCTGTCGAGGCAACCTGAGCCGCAGCCAATAGCAACGTCACAGCCCGCAGGCCGAGTATCTCACTCGTGTCTGCGGGCTTTGGTTTGTGCTTGAGCCGTGAAATTGATCAGGATCGACTATGCAAATAGCTCGGCAACCTTGCACGAAAATCCGGGTAAAACCTGCGGATCTTCTAGGGGATCATCGCTGCCATACGCTCGTGCCAGGTCATCCAGTGTGTGAACTGCTGTGACGAATCTCAAGCTGACCTGAAACGTTTGTTCACTATGACGCGTGCTATAATTTGCATAGCCTAAGAGTGGAGGTTTTATGGCGACCATTGAGATTGAGGTCAATCCAGAGGTTGCAGATGCATACATATCTGCCTCAACAGAAACCCAAAAAAAGATCCAGGTATTTCTCAATATGTGGCTACCAGAGCTAACATCAGCATCACAACGATCATTGCGTGAGATCATGGATCAGATGAGTGATGAAGCTGAGGCGCGAGGAATGACAGACGAGATATTGGAGTCAATTCTTCGTGATGACGAATAATCGTTTTGTTTTCGACACAAATGTCTTAGTCAGTGCCGCAATTCGTCGTCATTCACTCCCTCGACAAACCCTGGATCATGCACAGAACAAATCGTAGTGTGCCGCGATCCCAAGGACGATAAATTTCTAGATCTAGCTGTCAATGGTGGTGCAAGCTGTATCATTAGCGGCGACGAAGATTTACTTTCGCTCCATCCCTTTCGGACGATTCCCATCTTTACTCCACGTGCTTTTCTTGAGCAGCAGTAGTAGAAAAATGTCCCAGCCCGCAGGCCGAGGATCTCGCTCGTGTCTGCGGGCTTTTTTGGTACTTGAGCAAATTTCCGTTCTGTAAGAGGCTGACTACATCACGTTTGGAAAACTGCGATTACAAGACCAAGATTGAGTCTTGATACCAAAGCTCGCCAATGGTGTACAATAGTTAATATACTTCTACTTTTGGTCGCATTCATCCTCGTACGCTCGCCGGTGCAGACGCACCTCGCTCAATCATAGGCGATGACTGGTGCGCACGCTCCATCGAGCACCCGGCCCAACCTGCTGCGATGCATCCCGCGCACGCAGCAATGACCATTCTCGCGCCATCGGTGATGTTAAAACACGTCCACCAAAGGGAGGCAGTATTCATGAAATACCCATCTCTTGCCCACACAGCCATCTTAGCTGCAAAACACCGCCGCGTTGTTCGCCCGACTCACGCTCCGCTCGTTCTCTTGATCGCCATTCTGCTCATGATCATCCAGCTGATCCCCGGTGTTTCGCAGGCGCAGACTTCCACATGTCGAGTCGAAAATTTTTATCTGCGTAACGACACCTCAAAGGGCCTCTTTACGCTGTATAACTGTTCTCCCGCCTCCACTGCTGCGATCAATAACATTCTATCGAACACCGACGCGGCTCACCTGACGTACACGAATCCAGGGCTGGCCCAGCTGCGCTCTACGGATCTGTACATGGCAAATAGCCAGTGGGTTATCTGGATCGATCAAACGACCGCGCCCGGCATTCTGCGCGGTCTGTGGCCGGTTGACGCAGCGGGCGCTCCTGCACCTGCTCAAAATCAGTGGTACGAGCCCTACTACAATGTTCCCGGCGGCACCGGGCTGCGCAGTCTGGTACAGGTTGTCCAGGGCTTTTTTGGGGCAAACAATCCCCAAGCCAATGGCTATAAGGGGCTCCACGTCGAGATCTGGCGGCAGCCGGGCCTGAATTTTTATACCTACCGGAATAGTCCGGCCGACGGTTCGGCCATTACGCCGAGCACCAGCCAAGTTGTTGCTTCATATCGCAGCCGGCTCGTCGACGGCAACAACAGCTATACCTATGTTGATCCGGTAACTGGAAGCCAGCGCCAGCTGCGCTTTTATACCGCCTACTTCTTATTCCCTAATCAGTTTCAGATTCATACTGCGCTGGGCGGCGTGTCGACAACGCAAGCATCGGCGACGACGTACATTCAGGGCGATGCAGGCGGGCTCCTACTCCAGGTCAATCGCGCCTGTGCACCGTACACGAATTGCAACTCGCGCTTTGGCTATACTGCCCAGCAGGTTCGCAGCAATAGCTTCTCGAAAGTTGCGGTCTCTTCAACCGTGCCCGTCACGCTCGGGCCGTCAACCAATCCCGCGTGTGTCTCGATCTCCGGCAATGTGTACGAGCTGCTGCCGACAAACTGCGAAACGTTTACGTCCAGCGAGGATCGCGCGATCGTCTCCACATCGTACAGCAGCTTTAGCCCGACATGGACATTGCGCACCTACAATTCAAGCCCGCAGTGGAGCGTAGCGCCGACCTGGTCAGGTGGCAACACCGCAGGCTGGGGACGGCTGATCGCTTATCACTATAACGATGGCCGGCTTGGATTATCAGGCTACGGATCGCTTGACATCGTCGTTCGGCCGCCAAACTTCACTGCCGGCGGCGCGCTGGCGGTTGATGACACAACCGCCGGACAGCTCCGCTGGACCGCCACACTAACCCACAATTGATTGGCCCATTGAAAACAGATCGTGGAGCACCTGGAGCACTCAATTGGATACCAGGTGCTCGCCTGATGTTCGCAGGCTATAGCACGACGATTCCTTGATGTACGCACCTGATTATGAGCTAGCCCTGTCCACCAGCGTTTCGATCCACGCGGTATGATCCGCGACATGCTGGGCGGCGTTCCCATACAGCAGCGCGATCGCCGGCGGGCCGTCCGGCTGCTCATCCCAGTAATAGCGATCGCCGGGCTCGTTGGGCTGGTAGAAGCGATAGGGCTGTTGCAGATCGGCGTCGGTGAGCGGCTCAAGCAGGGCCAGCAGCTCGCGGTGTGTGGCGCGCAGCTCCGCCAGAACCTCGGCCAGCGGCAGATCTTTGCGCTGCTCCATGATCACGGCGTTGATCGCGTCGTCGCCGCCCTGCACATACAGCTGCTGATCGACGCCCAGCGCCTCATGCCGGGGCTTGCCTTGTAAGAAGAAGACCATCGATCGCTCCCACACGCCGATATGGACCAGATGATCTTTGACTGTCCAGCCCTGATCATCGGTCGGGATCTGAAGCTGATCTTCGCTCAGCTGCTCAAACGCGGCGTCGAAGCGGCTCCAGCTCCGCTCGATCGCCGCCAGCAGCTCCGCCTTCGTCGTCACCTGTGGCTCACTCATGGTTACTCCCTTGCCTAAAATCTGTCGGCAGCGCGGTTGTTACGCTCCGCCTTCGCCCTGAAGCGCGGCGACGTCCAGGATCTGCTACCATGGTACAATCGCAACCGCACCAGCCACCTTTGGAAGGATCGTATGCAGCTCAAACTCACTCCGCAGCAGCAGGAAGCCCTCGCCGGATACACCGCCTTTGTCAACGAGCACGTTCTACCCCACGCCGACGCCTGGGATCAGGCCGAGAACACGCCGCCCGAGATCATCGCCCTGATGGCGCGCCAGGGCTACCTCGGCGCGGTAGTGCCGGCTGAGCGCGGCGGCACCGGCAGTGATTTTATCACGCTTGGCCTGCTGCACGGCGCCATCGGCCGGGGCTGCTCGTCGCTGCGCAGCCTGCTGACCGTCCACAGCATGGTCGCCTTCACGATCGACAAGTGGGGCTCGCGCGATCACAAGGCGCGCTGGCTGCCGCCGCTGGTCTCCGGCGAAAAGATCGGCGCGTTCGGCCTTTCCGAGCCGGGAGCCGGCAGCGATGCCGCGCGGATTCAGACCAGCGCTGTGGCTAGCGGCGAGAGCTTTATTCTCAATGGCCACAAAAAATGGACCACCTACGGGCAGATCGCGGACCTGTTCCTGATCTTTGCCATCAGCGACGGCAAGCCGGTTGCGTTTCTGGTCGAGCGCGATACGCCGGGCCTGGAGATCAAGCCAATTCACGGCATGCTGGGCACGCGCGCCTCGATGCTGGCCGAGCTGACGCTGACCAACTGCGAGATCCCTAAGGCGCAGCGCATCGGCGGGCTGGGCTTTGGCCTGGCGCTCGTGGCTACCAGCGCGCTCGACATCGGCCGCTACAGCGTGGCCTGGGGCAGCGTCGGGATCATCCGGGCCTGCCTTGAGGACTCGCTGGCCTACACCAGCAGCCGCGAGCAGTTCGGCGCGCCGCTCAAAGAGCATCAGCTGATTCAGCAGATGATCGCCAATATGCGCGTCAACCATGAGGCCGCGCGGCTGCTCTGCTATCAGGCCGGCTTTCTCAAAGACACGGCCGATCCCGAGACTGTAATCCAGACCTGGATGGCCAAATATTTCGCCTCCACCCACGCGATGCAGGCCGCGATCGACGCCGTGCAGATCCACGGCGCAAACGGGTGCAGCCCCGACTATTCAGTCCAGCGCTATTTCCGCGATGCCAAGATCATGGAGATCATCGAGGGCAGCAACCAGATTCAGCAGATTACAATCGCCAACGATGCGCAGCGGCTGGTTTGACCGTAGCCGGTAGCTTGCTGATTGAACGAAGAGGTCTTACCCGCTGTAGTTCTTTTGTTCAAGGACGAGCACATAATAGGCATGTTATAATGGTTT
>DASWTW010000574.1:0-5990 GCA_036401895.1 Herpetosiphonaceae bacterium
CAGATGCGCAAACGCCTGCTGGGCCTCTTCCAGCAGCGTGCGCTCGCCGCTGAACTGCGCCTCCTGCGCGAGATAGCTTACGCGGGTGCCGCGCGCCAGGCTGAGCGATCCCTGCGTCGACTCTTCGCTTCCGGCGACGATCTTGAGCAGCGTGGACTTGCCCGCGCCATTCGTGCCCACCAGCGCGATCTTGTCGCCGCGATTCACGGTAAAGCTGACGCCGCTAAAAATCTGATCAGCGCCGTAGTATTTGCTGAGGTTGCCCCCGGAAAGAACTGCCATGTCCGGCTCCATAGGATGTCAAAAGATGCTTAATCATAACAAAAAGCTGGACGCGCCGCACAGGGCTAAAGACGAGTTTTGCGCGGATCGGGCTACGGAGAAGGTTGTATAATTCTTTCTAAGCTGATGTTGCGAAGGGAGAATCCATATGACGCAAGCGTTAGAGGCAGTATTTGAAAATGGCACATTTCGGTTGCTAGAAGATCCTGGTCTACCTTTAGCTGAAGGTCAACATGTCAAGCTAACTATAGATGCTCAGCCTGCTCCAGTCGATGTCCTTGCGATCGCAGGACAAGTATATGCTGGGCTGACTGATGACGATATTGATGATGTTGAGCAGATTGCTCTGGATCGTCGTACGTTCTTTACCGATCGCTAATATGCAGTCTTCAAACTATCTACTTGATACCGATACCTTGTCGGCTATTTTACGGCAAAGCCCTACAGCTATCTCGCATGCGCAAGCCTATATTCAAGTGCATGGACACTTTACGTTCTCTCTCATTACGCGGTATGAGATCTTGCGTGGACTGGCAGCGAAAAATGCGACAAGACAGATGTTAGTATTCGATCAGTTTTGTAGGGCAAATATAATTCTGCCGCTGTCAGATGCTGTGATTGTCCGAGGCGCAGAGATTTATGCTGATTTGCATCGTCGTGGTGAGTTGGTAGGCGATGCAGATATTCTTATTGCCGCGACAGCTCTCGTAGCAGGATATGGCCTAGTTACCAATAATGAACGGCATTTTGCGCGAATCAGTGACTTAACTATCGTCAACTGGCTCAAGGAATAATCGTTTTTGGGCGACAGAAAATACGGCTTAATTCGTCTGTCTTAGTTGTTCACCTTCGCGTCCGCAGCATCTCCGTCGCCAGCGGCAGCGTGACATAAAATGTACTGCCCTCGCCCGGCGTGCTCTCGACCCAGATTCGCCCACCATGCAGCTCAACCAGCGCCCGTGTGATCGCGAGGCCAAGCCCGGTGCCGCCGATGCGCCGCGTATTCGAGTTGTCCACACGGTAGAAGCGCTCGAAGATCCGCGATAGCTCGTGCTGCGGAATGCCGATGCCCTGATCGCGCACGCTGATCAGCAGCGCCGGCTCCGGCGGCAGCGTCGGCGCAGATGCGGGCGGACGGTGCAGCACCGAGGCGTGCAGCACCACCTCGCCGCCCTCAGGCGAGTACTTAATCGCGTTCGAGAGCAGATTACTCAAAATCTGGCGCACTCGGTCGCGATCGGCATAGATTGGCGGCAGGCTCTCGGGCACATCCAGCAGCAGCCGGTGTCGCTCGACATCCAGCTCGGCGTTGAGCTGTGCAACCAGCTCACGCACCAGCTTGGGCAAGGCCATCACCCAGCGCTCTAGCTTGATCTTGCCCGCATCCAGCCGTGAAACATTGAGCAGATCTTCCACCAGATTCGCCAGATGATCCGCCTCTTTATGCACCGTATGAATAAATTCGCGGCGCTCAGCCGGCGCAAACTCACGGGCCAGCAGCAGCTCGGTGTAGCCCAGGATCGAGGTTAGCGGCGTGCGCAGCTCGTGCGAGACCACCGAGACGAACTCCGACTTCAGGCGATCGACTTCGCGCTCACGCGTCACATCGTTGGCAGCCAGCAAAAAGCCTGATTGCAGGCCCAGCATATCGCGGACCGGCATCAGCAGCAGCCGCAGCTCCTGCCATGGACCCTGCATCACCACCAGGGCCTCAGTCGCCGTGGTAATCGGCTTGGTGAACAGATCCGAGAACGCCAGCGGATCGGGCAGCCGCGCCAGGACATGCGGCAGCATATCCCAGGGAATCAGCTTGATCGTGGGCACGAGCGCCGGGTCGATGCTCCACAGCTGCCACCAGGCTGGATTGGCGCGCAGCAGCGTGCCGTTGGCGTCGGTGAGCGCCAGGCCCGTGGGCAGCTCGTCAAAGACCTGCTGAAGATGCGATCCCGCGTCGGCGAGCTGCTGGTAGAACTGCGCCCGCACCACGGCCGGCCCGGCTAGCTCAGCCAGACGCTGGACGAAGAGCAGCGCCTGGCTTTGAAATCGGGCACCTTCCAGCGCGATCGCTCCCAGCAGCTGCCCGTCGTGAACAATCGGCGCGGCAAAATGCGTCTGCCCATCCATCTGTCGAACCATCGCCCGGCCATTCGCCAGCGCGATCTTAGCCAGATCATGCGCGCGATTACTGGGCACCAGCGCTGTCGACGGGCCGCTTTCCTGGCGCGGCAGCTCAAAGGTCAGCAGATGCATACCGTGACCATTGGCCTCGGCGACATGGATCGAGCCGTTGGCGGCGGCCGTGTGCTCGACGGCCCAGCTGAGCAGATCGGCGAGCAGCGGCTGAAGCAGGAGCGGCGATTGGATCTGCGCGGCGATAGCATCTAGCCGCTGTTGCTCGGCCAGCGATAAGATCGGCTGTCCGCTGGCGCCCTGAGATTGGCTCAGCGCCGTGGCAAAGATCGGCAGGAGCGCCTGAAGCACATGCATCAGCTCCGGCGCAGGGCTGTGCTGCTGCGGAATCTGTAGCTCCAGCGCGCCGTACAGCCTGCTCTGCCAGCCGATCGGCCAGCCGAAGTAGCAGCGCCGCTGATCGATCGAGCGCTGGAGTGGCTCGCGCAGATGAAACAGCTCGCCGGTCAGGCTGTTGGGCCAGATCACTTCTGCGCCGTTTACGGTTAAGCCCTGTGTGTGCGGAGGAAACGCCAGACTCCACGATCCGCCCTCGTCGAGCACGATCACGCGTGCCGCCTCAAACGGCAGCGCTGATTGTAGCTGCTCCAGCACCTGGGTCAAGCGGTGCGGCAGCGGCTGCGACGACAGCAGCAGGTGTCCGATTCGCTGGAGCAGATCGAGTTGGCGTTTTGTGTCCATCGGTGTGCTTGTATCTCACCCTGAGCTTAGGCGATCCTGTTCGCGGCAGGTTTCGGAATTGTAGCATACTGCGCTCAAGCGCAAAAAACAGCGCTCCTCATGTGAGGAGCGCCGCCATCGTTAGTTACGGGTCGTGTTAGCGAACGGTGCCGCGACGGAACAGGTTGACAATGCCGAGCAGTACAACCGCGCCAAGCAGCGAGACCAGGATCGAGCCCAAGTCGAGCGGGCTCTGGTTGATCGTGCCCTCGTTGAAGAACGCGCTGAACAGCCATCCGCCGAGGAAAGCGCCAACGATGCCGACGACGATGTTCAACAGCAGGCCCTGCTGGGCGTCCGTGCGCATAATGATGCTGGCCAGCCACCCGACAATACCGCCGATGATAAGCCAGATAATGAGACCCATGACATCCATGGTTATTCCTCCCTTGGGTTTATGTTTCTGATTCAAGGGTGGAAACGTTCCACCCATCCGTTACTGATCTCTAAAGCAGAGATCGTGCCACGCTTGCTAATCTCTCAGCGCAAGAAGATTAGACACGCCCGCGTCGACCGGTCACCAGGCTGACAAGGAAGAGCAGGATGCACGCGCCGACGATGGCGGTGAGCCAGCTTCCGATGTCGAACAGAGCGTACGGCTCGGGATCATTCGTGATCAAGCCCCAGAGGAAACCGCCGAGGAACGCGCCGACGATGCCGACGATGATGTTCAGCAGGATACCCTGCTGGGCATCGGTGCCCATGATCTTGCTTGCAATCCAACCGACGAGACCGCCGAAGATTAACCAGAAGATGATACCCATTGTTTTGCCTCCCTCTTAGGCGAATGATGTTGTCGATTGCGATGTGTCGCTGGTTATAGACTATGGCATAAAGCGTGCCAAGACCACTACTGCGACGACGGAGTATCTTTTTTTGTTGCGCGTGGAGTACTCCTCGGGCCATGCTATACTGCGCTGTGCGCTACTATCGGCGCACTTTATAGGAGGAGTTCATGGCACACGCGACGATCGGGGTGATCGGCGGGAGTGGGCTGTATGATATGCCTGGCCTGACCGATCGTGAGGAGCTGGAGGTTAACACACCATTCGGCGCGCCCAGCGATCATTTTATTCTGGGAACGCTCGGCGATCAGCGGCTGGCCTTCTTGCCGCGTCATGGCCGTGGTCATCGTTTATTGCCGACTGAGGTGCCCAGCCGCGCCAATATTCACGCCTTCAAGCAGCTCGGCGTCCAGCGGCTGATCTCAGTCAGCGCGGTCGGCAGTCTGCGCGAGGAGCTGCCGCCGGGCCGGATGGTTGTTCCCGATCAGCTGGTCGATCGCACCAAAGGCGTGCGGCCCTTCACGTTCTTCGGCGGCGGGATCGTCGTGCATGTCGGCTTTGACAAGCCCTTCTGCGGCGAGACGCGCGCCGCCCTGTGCGAGGCGATCAGATCGACCGGCCAGGAAGTTGCCGAGGGTGGGACGCTGTGTGTGATGGAAGGTCCGCAGTTCTCGACGCTGGCTGAGTCCGAAATGCACCGGCAGAACGGCTATGATCTGATCGGTATGACCGCGCTGCCCGAGGCTAAGCTGGCGCGCGAGGCCGAGATCTGCTATGCCACGCTGGCGCTCGTCACCGACTACGACTGCTGGCATCCCGGCCATGATAGCGTGACGGTCGAGGCCGTCGTCCAGGTGTTGCAGCAGAACGTCAAAAACGCCCAGGCCGTCGTTGCCGCGCTGGTGCCGCTGCTGGCAGCCGAGCGCACATGCGCCTGTGGCAGCGCGCTGCAAAATGCGATCATGACACGCCCGGATCTGGTCCCGGCCGAGACGCGCGAACGTCTACAGCTGCTGATTGGGAAATATGTTGCGGAGTAGATTGTGACGGCTACTCCTTCGATCTCGCCCAGGCTGGCGGTAGCGATCGTCGTGTTTGTCGCCGGTTTGGTGCTGCTGGCGCTGGCTGTCCCCGCTGCGGCGCTGCTGGCGCGGCGCCGTCGAGTCGGGCCGGCGCAGGATCAGGTGGTGCGGCTGCTCCAGAATAGCGCGGTGCCCTTCGCGATCCAGCTGCTCAACCAGGCGATCAACTTCGGCTTTGGTTTGCTGCTCTATCGGCTGCTGCTGGACACGGCGATCGGCGATTTCATCTTTGCCGCGTTTATTACCACGATGCTGCTGGCGACGATCGCCGAGTGGGGCCTCAACATCTACCTGACGCGTGAGGTCGCGCGCGATGCTGATGCGATCCAGCGGACCTTCGGCACCGCGCTGCTGCTGCGCTTCGGCATGGCGGTGCTGGTGATTCCGATCAGTCTGCTGATCGTTCAGAGCTACAACGGCTTGCAGTCGGCCGGTCTGATCGAGTACGCCTTTGATCGGCAGGGGCTGTGGCTGATGCTGATTCTGGCAGCCACGGTCTTGCCGGGAGCTTTGAGCGCGGCCGTGACCGCACTCTTCCTGGCCAGCGAGCGCCCGATCGTGCCGGCGGTGGTCAATCTGATGACCAACATCGTCAGCGCGCTGCTTAAGGTCGGGGCGCTGGTGCTGGGCTGGGGCGTGCTGGGCGTGGCCTGGGCCGCGCTGCTGGCGACGATCATGAGCGCGGCGCTGTTTGCGGTCTTGCTGCTCCGCAACTGGGGCTGGCCGCGCATCCACTTCGATCGTGGGCTGGCCGTCACGATGCTGCGCGCGGGCTGGCCGCTGATGCTTAACAGCTTGCTGCTGGCGGTCTTTTTTCGCTTCGACGTGGCGATTATCAAAGCCGCACGCGTGACCGATCTCGCGGCCTACGACGCGGCCTACAGGTATCTCAACCTAACCCAGATTCTCCCGCCGATCGTGATCAACGCGG
>DASWTW010000575.1:0-1582 GCA_036401895.1 Herpetosiphonaceae bacterium
CACGCTGGTCACTTCGTAGCTGGCCTGAAGTGTAGCGTCCTGATCGTATTGCTCCCACTTCAGCAATACCAGCGTCTGCTGATCCAGCCAGAGCAGCCTGCGACCTTGCTGCAAAGCGAATACTCGCTCAGCGGCTTCGCCGGGCTTGGCAGCGATCGAGCACTGCTGCTGATTAGGCACCAGCTCGATTTGGTAGGCCGCCCGGCCAATGACCGTAGCTTCACCCTGGTAGACGGCGGTCTGGCATTTCCTGCTGTAGCCGTCCAGCAAATCTTCCAGGCTGACGTTCGGATTCCTCAGCTCCTTGCTATCCGCGGCCGGATTGTCGGCGCTGATCTCGACGACCTGTGTCTGGCCGTCCCTGGTCTCATACTCCCAGATCTGGCTCGGAGTTTTGACTGTGCCCTGAGTGGCAACCATCGCGCCCTGTGTGTCGTAGAAGATGCGCTCCTGCCGCTGATAGCCGCCGCGCAGCGCCCACTCTTCGATATGAATCGCTGCGGCCTTCTGGTCGCGCTGGGTTGCCTGGAGATGGTACGACTCCACGACCGGCGCGGCGTGCGCTGCCTGGGCCTGCTCCAGGATCTGCTGCGCGCTGAGCGGAGTGGGATAAGCCCAGACTCCCAGCGCTAAAACCAGCAGCAGCAGCGCAAAGCTGGATAGCCCAGGGATCGATCGCGGACTCATCACGGATGTCGCCCAGGTGCGCAGATGAGCAGCTCCGCTCAGCACCGCCGCCCAACTCCGGCGCTGTTGCTGTGGGCCAAGCTGCGGCGCTATCCGCGTCCACACCGCGTCGGGATCTGTATCGGGGCCGTAGGTTTGCCGGTAGTGGCTGCGGAGCCGCTGCTCAAGCTGCGCTGAGAGCTGCGCGGTATCGTTGGAATCTCGGTTCATTGGATTCTTCATGTGACGTTCTCCTGTCGAGTAGCGATCTGAAGCACTGTTTGCTCCGCCTCGAACCATGCTCGCAGCGCCGCCAGCGCGCGGTGAAGCCGTGACTTGACGGTGCCCAGCCGCGTGCCAGTTACCAGCGCGATCTCTGCCAGCTCAAGCTCGGCAAAGAAGCGCAGTGCCACCACTCGCTGCTGCTCGATCGGCAGCGTAGCCAGCGCCTGAGCCAGATCGGCGTCGAGCCCGGTAGCCGGAGCGGCAGCGATCGCTGGGCCTGATAGCTGATCGGCGCCGATCTGATCCAGCGGAATGCTTGGCGGCAAGCGCCGGCGTGCGACCATGCGGCAGCGATTGATCACGAGCTTCAGCAGCCACGGACGAAACGGCCGTCCGCGCTCAAAGCGCCCGAGATTGCGCCAGGCATCCAGCCATGCATCTTGCGCCGCCTCCTCGGCCGTCATGCGATCGGCCAGCAGAACGCGGGCAGTGCGTCCGACCAGCGTGCTATAGCGTTCGACTAAACCGCGAAAGGCAGTCTGATCGCCCGCTTGCGCGCGCTGGATAAGATCATCATCCATAGCGTGTCCTGTATCCTATGACGTGAACAACGTGGACATTCCGAAGCGCTTCTTATACAGTAATATGCAGGCAGCACGCCGAAAGTTCCCTGAGCGGAAATTCTCTCCCG